>DAIDJI010000165.1 GCA_027451455.1 Planctomycetales bacterium
GGAGCGGCTCAGGAGACGACCGTCCTGCATGACCTTCGACGTCACCTCGGGGAGCAGCGGAAAAATACCTCGGTGTTGATCGGCGAGGTCAAGCCGCTCGTGCATGAGGCTGGCCTGGGGCTCGTCAGCGAGCAACGCTTGTAGCGCTCGAGCCGGCAAGTCGATCGCCTTGTGCGGCATGGTGTGCGTGCCGATGGGCGTGGTTGGTAGACTCCACTGAAGATTGCGCGCGAGCGTCGAAGCTTTCCCACCCGCCGCCAAGGGCCTGGTAGGCTTTGATCATTTGCAGAGCGATATTCCCCTCGGCCAGGGCGAGCTGATCGCGCTGGGCTACCAGGGTGGACTGAACATTATCGACTCGGTTGTAATCCACGCTCCCCTCCCGATACTGGATGAGCACGAGTTCCGCGGAGCGCTCGGCAGCTCGAACCGCCTCGGCGAGATGGGCCGTCTGCTCCTGCACCTTCGCAAACGCGATCAGTGCGTCCTCGACTTCCTGGCCGGCGAGAAGCACCGTCTGCTGGTACTGGAAGACTTTCTCCTGAAACCGTGCCTCCTGCACTCGTATATTGTTGCGAACACGTCCATAGTTAAAAATTTGCCATTGAAAATTGGGCACGATGAGACCGGTGAAGCTTTTCATGGCGAATAGGCTCTTGAAATCATCGGCGGTGTAGCCGAGAAATCCGAACAGGGAGAACCGCGGAAACAGGTCGGACTTGGCCACGCCGATCTGGGCAGACTGCGCGGCGACCTGCCGTTCCGCGCGTCGAACGTCCGGCCGGCGGCGAAGCAGTTCGGCCGGGATCCCGGCGGCGATCGCCAAGGGGACGGTCGGGATCGACTGCTCCCCGAGTTCAGGGACCAGGTCCCGCGGCGGGATTCCCAGCAGGAGGCACAACCGGTTGTTGGCTTGACGCAAGCTGGTCTCGAGTGAAGGGATGAGCGATTGCGTCTCGGCCAGGGTGGTCCGGGCCTGGGTCACGTCGAGTTCACTCGTCGCACCTTCCCGGAACTTGATCTCCGCCAACTCCAGCGAGTTCCGCAGCAACCCGACGTTCAGACGAGTGAGGCGAAGCCGCTCCTGGTCGATCCGGATTCGAACGTAGCTCTCGGCCACCTCGGCCAGGAGCAAGACCAGTGCCTCGCGATAGCCGTCGGCCTCGGCGTCGAGGTTGGCGTCCGCCGACTCGATCGCCCGGCGGTATCGGCCCCAGAAATCCGGCTCCCACGACGCAAAGGATCCGATCGGCCAGACGTTGATGATCCCCGGCAATGGGATATTCAGATTCCGGCTGAGCTGGGCGTGCGCGAAGGCGGCCAGACCCTGTTGAGTCTGGGGAAACAACTCCCCCGTGATAAGCTGACGCTGCGCCCTGGCCGCGAGGATCCTCGCTCCCGCCGCCTTGATGTCGAGGTTCTGACCGGAGGCGCTCTCGATCAGCCCATCGAGTACCGGATCCCCAAACAGCGTCCACCACATCGTGATCGAGGGATCCAGCGGGGAGGCTGCAGGGCCGGAATCACCGGGATCGATCCATCCGGCGGCGACTGGCGCCGGTACTTCCCGATAGTTCGGCCCCACCTTGAAGCCATTGGTGTACCATTCCTTCAGTCCGCTACAGCCGCCAAGGAGCAGAGTGCTACATGCCAGAAGCATCCGGACCAAAGCCGAGAACTCCGGGAGGCGACGGGTCGCGGTCCTCGAATGTAGTCGGCTGTTTGCAACCACGCCACGGTGGCCCATTGCATAGTGTCCATTATGATCCGACCCATTGCGCGCGAATACAACGGTTTTATCGACTTTGCGAGGGGCTGAGGTCAGGGGTTTCTCGATAGGGCCTCTCAATAAAGGCGTCGCCGGAAGAGCCAGGAAGCGGCAGCCAGGTTGACCGCGCCGATGAGAGCCATCGGCCAGAACTGGTCGATCAGGAGGTGGAACGGCGTCCCCTCGAGAAAAACGCCGCGGAGGACGACGAGGAGGTAGCGCAGCGGATTCACGAGGGTGATTCGCTGTAAAAACGGAGGCATGTTCGCGATGGGTGTGGCGAATCCCGAAAGGATGATCGCGGGCACGAGGAAGAGAAACGCGCCCAGCAGCCCCTGCTGCTGTGTGACGGCGAGCGATGAGATCATGAGCCCGATGCCGACAGCGGCGATGAGGAACAGGACCAGCCCGGTATACAAAGTGGTCAGGTCGCCGAGGAGGGGAATCCGAAAGCCGTACACCGCCACAAGGATGATTCCGCTCGCCTCGGCCAGTCCGATCACCAGGCCGGGTATGGCCTTACCCATGAGAATCTCGCCAGGGCGAAACGGCGCGACCAGGGTCTGATCGAAGGTTCCCTGTTCTCGTTCCCGGGCCACGGACAGCGAGGTGACGAGCATGGTCACAACCAGGGTGAGCAATCCCACGATGCCCGGCACGACGAACCAACGACTTTCCAGGTTGGGATTGAACCAGGCACGCGGTTGCAGGCGGGCGGGGACGGGCCGCACACCGTGCCGCTCGGCCCACTGGCCATTGAAGCGATCGACAATGCTCCGCACGTAACCGAGTGCCACGAGTGCCGTGTTCGAGTCGCGACCGTCGACGATCACCTGGACGTTGGCTGGACGTCGCAGCCTGAGATCCCGGCCAAATCGCGGGCCGATATGCAGCACGACCAGAGCTTCCCGGCCATCGATGAGGGGCTCGATGTCCGGCTCGCGCCGGATGACTGCGACCTCGGTGAAATGGGGCGAGTGCCGGAAACCCGCGAGAAGTTCCTGGGCGTCCGCACCTGGATCTTCGCAATAGACCGCCAGCGGGATGTTGTTCAGATCAAAACTCGCGGCGAAGCCGAAGACCAACAGTTGGACGAACGGCGGGATGACGATCACGAAACGGCTCCGGGGATCCTTCAGGAGGACCAGGAACTCCTTGATGACGAGGGCCAGTATCCGCCGCCACACGTGGACCTCCTATTCCAGTCGCTTGCCCGATTTCAGACGGCTGAGCCCGAGAAAGAGCATCGCCATGACCAGGAGTGCGAGCCCGTTGGGCCAGACGACCGAGGGAACCTCGCCGGCCAGGAACTCCGTCTGGAGAATCGCGACAAAATAGCGCGCCGGGATGATGTGGGTCAGGAACTGGAGCGGCACCGGCATGCTTCGGATGTCGAAGAGAAAGCCGGAGAGTATGAAGGCTGGCAGGAAGGTGACGATGATGGCGACCTGCCCGGCGACAAACTGGTTCCTCGCCACGATCGAGATCAGCATCCCCATGCCCAGGGCGGCCAGCAAGAAGAGGGTCGACGCGGCGAACAGGACGGCCGGCGATCCCCGGAGTGGAACGCCAAAGAGCCAGACGGCCATGGCGACCGAGAGAATCATTCCGCCGGTCCCAAGAAGAAAGTACGGGATGAGCTTGCCCAGAAGGATCTCCCACACGGCCACGGGGGTCGCAAGCAGGGCTTCCATCGTGCCGCGTTCCCACTCGCGGGCCATCACCATCGCCGTAAGGAGCGCGCCGATGAGGGTCATGATGATGGCGATCAGACCGGGAACGAGAAAGTTTCGACTTTCCAGCTCGCTGTTGAACCAGACCCGCTCCTGGACCCCTACCGGCACGTCCAGCGGCTCACCTGCCTCCTGCCCGCGCTGCTGCAACCATCGGCTCCAGACGCCCTCGACATAGCCCATCAAGAGCCGCCCCGTGTTGGCGTCTACCCCGTTGACGATGATCTGGATCGGCGCGCCTCCGATTCGGCGGCGCCGCGCGAAGTCCGATCGAAGGTGGACGATTGCCGAGACCCGGCGCTCCCTCATGGCCTGGTCGGCCTCGTCCATCCGGAGCATCAGCAGCGGCTCGAAGTAGGGCGAGCGTTGGAAATGAGCCGTGAACTCCGCGGTCTCTGGGCCGGGCCGGTCCACGACGAGAGCGATCGGGAGATGCTCGGCGTCAAGCGATACTCCGTATCCGAAGATCAGCAGAAGAATCACCGGTAACAAAAACGCGATGGCGATACTGCTGGGATCGCGGATGATCTCCAGGAATTCCTTGCGAACCAGCCCACGCAGCCGGAGGCCGCGGCTTCCGCGTTCTGCCGTCGGGCTGGTTCGAACGCTCACCGCTCGGCTCATGACGTCCCTCCGCCAGGAACGCTCTGCTCGATCAGGTGAATGAAGGCTTCTTCCATGCCAAGGGGCCGCGACGGCGACGAGCCGGCGAGGCGCTTGACCTCCGCCGGCGTGCCCAGGGCCAGGATTGTCCCGCTCGCCATGACGGCCAGCCGATCGCAGTACTCGGCCTCTTCGAGAAAGTGGGTGGTCACCAGCACCGTAACCCGTCGTTCGGCCAGCTCATTGATTCGACGCCAGAACTCCCGCCGAGCCAGGGGATCGACGCCCGAGGTCGGCTCGTCCAGGAAAAGGATCTCCGGCTCGTGCATCAAGGCGCAGGCCAGGGCCAGCCGCTGCTTGTAGCCGAGCGGCAGGTCCGCGCTCGTCGAACTGGCGAGCGGTCCGAGCTGAAACTGTTCCAGGGCCCAGGCGATTCGTCCCGCGCGCCGACGACCGGCAAGGCCATAGGCGCTGCTGAAGAAGTTCAGGTTCTGGCGGACGCTCAAATAACCGTACAGGGAAAAGCGCTGCGACATGTACCCCAGCCGCGCCCGGGCGTCGGAGGCCGCGCGTCGCACGTCGACCCCGGCCACACTCAGTGAACCCGCGCTGGGCGGGAGCAGTCCGCAGAGCATCCGGAACATGGTGGATTTACCGGCGCCATTGGCCCCGAGCAGTCCGAACACCTCGCCTCGCTCGACCTGAAAGGAGACGCCGCGGACAGCGTAGAACTCGCCGAACCGTCGCTGAACATTGCGCACCTCGATCACGGGTGCGGCCGTTGAACGACCGGAAGCCGGCGAGGTCGAAACCTCCGAATGCGGGAGCGATTTGTCTCTCTCCGGTTGGGCCATGCCCAGATCCACTTCCGGAATCCGCGTCCGCAGGAGGGCGATGAAGCTGTCCTCGAACCGGGGTTCCACCGATTTCAGGACCACGCCTCGAAGGTCGTCGAGCAGGCGATCCGCTTCGGGCGCCGTCCCCGCCTCGGAGATCAGGCGCACCCGGTCATCCTGGACCACCGCGTCGAGGATGCCGGGCGACTGTGCCAGGCGCGCCTGCAAGGCGCGCGGCCTCACGCCTTCCACCTCCACCGTCCAGCTCCGCCCCTGCATACGTTCCCGAAAGGCTTGCGGCTCATCCTGATCGAGAACCTCGCCCTGGTGCAGAATCACCACCTCATCACATTGCTCCGCCTCGTCGAGATAGAGTGTACTCATAAAAACACTCACGCCCGACTCGCGAACGAGGCGATTGACGATCGACCAGAGTTCTCGGCGGGAGAGGGGATCGACGCCCACCGTCGGTTCGTCGAGGAGCAGCAATTCCGGCGTGCGCACCAGCGTGCAGGCCAATCCGAGCTTCTGTTTCATTCCACCGGAGAGTCGACCGGCCAGGCGTCGGGTGAAGGGACCGAGACCCGTCATGTGCAACAACTCCTGGTAACGCTCGCGGCGATGCGCCCGTGAAACCCGCTGAAGGTCCGCGTAGAGCTCCAGGTTCTCGATCACGGTCAGATCCTCGTACAGGCCGAAGCGCTGTGGCATGTAACTGAGGACCGACTGAACGTTGAGCGAATCGTGGGTCGCGTCACGCCCCAGCACCCAGACCTCTCCCGCATCGGGCGCGAGCAGGCCCGCGATCAGTCGCAGGAGCGTGGTCTTGCCCGCGCCGTCCGGTCCGATGAGCCCGGTGACCCGACCCCGGCGACCTCTTAAGCTCACGCCGCGGAGCGCGGGAACCTGGCGCTTCCCGAGCAGGAAATGTTTATGAACCTGTCGCACGTCCACCACGAATTCGCTCGGGTCGGCGTCGGAACCGAGTAGGCCGCCAGGTGAGGCTGGTGGAGAAACCCTCATCGCAGGCCGGGATCCTTGGGGACGGCTTCAGGCGGGTTGGATCGGCTCGAATTCAAGAGCACGCGCACGGTCGCGGGCATTCCCAGTCGCAACTCGTCGGCCGGGTTCTGGACGAAGACCCGCACCTGGTAGACGAGCCGGGTACGTAGCTGGCGGACCTCGACCGATTTGGGGGTGAATTCGGCCGTGGGTGAGATGAACCCGACCCAGGCCGGATAGCGTTTGCCCGGGAAACTATCGGTCTCCACCTCTGCGGCCATGCCCGGGCGGATCTTCCCCAGGTCGGGCTCCGCCGCATAGGCGCGGACCCAGACGGGGTCGGTGAGGGCCAGTGTATAGACGGGCTTCTGGGGCGAGGCCATGTCGCCGGGCTCGAGCAGTCGCTCCTGGATGACGCCCGGTGCAGGGGCGAACAGATGGGCGTCCGCAAGCTCGATCCGCACCGATTCGAGCTGAGCGCGAAGAGCGGCGAGGGTCGCGCGCGCCTCTTCGATGTCTTCCCGACGCGGGCCCGCGATGGCGAGGTCCAGGATCGCCTGGGCCGCGGCCAACCGGGCTTCGGCCGTCGCGGCGGCAGCCTGGGCGTCGTCCGCGTCCTGTTTCGAGCCCGCATTCTTGTCCGCCAGGGACTGGCGCCTCGCCGACGTCCGGCGCGCATTCTCCAGTTCGGCCCTCGCCATCTCAACGTCGGCGCGTGCCTTGCGGATGTCCTCCGGACGAGTGCCGTTCACCAACCGGGTGAGCGCCTGGTTCTGAGCGTCGACCTGGGCGCCAGCCCGCGCCACGGCTGCCTGAAGTCGTCGGGTGTCGAGTTCGGCCAGCAATTGGCCTGCTGAGATTCGATCCCCTTCCTTGACGAGCATCCGGGCAATCCGATCGCTGTTGTTGAAAGCGAGTTCGACGTCACGGATGTCCATATTTCCATAGAGAACGAGAACGTCCGCCGGCTCTCGGACCGACCACGGCCAGTTTCGCCAAAGGACCTGCATACCCGCGGCGGCGATGAGCAGTACGGCCCCGAGGAAGCCCATGGCGAGTCGCTTTTTGATCCCCGCCGCCTTTCCGCCGCTCTCCTGACGGACTCCCGCGGCTATCGAGACGACACGATCGGGCCGTTCCTCGGCGGGACCCGGCTCGGTGGGTTGCAGAATGGACGGAGGGGCGGAATGGGCGAACGGAGGTTGAGACATCTTTTCGCCATCATCATCCGCGAGGGATTCTCAGCGCGGGTCAAATCGCGAGAACTCAGACCTCAGTCTCAGCATACCGGGCGCTGGAGCGAGCCTCAACAGTTGTGATTTGCCTCAGAACGAGTCGAGCCCATAAACTGCGGCTCCCTGGACAGGATCCGATGGCCGGGGTTAACCTCGATGCGTATTGCGGTCCCTCATGGCCCGATTTCCTTTTTCCCAGGAGCCTTTCGTGCCTTGAAAGGAACGTGCTCCCTGGATGACTTGCCTGGTAGGATCAATCCGCTTATCTTTCGGATGACCTGGCCTCCTGCGCCCGTTCTCATCGTGTCGAGTCGGGCCGACTCCGCAAACCGAAGACGCACGAGGAGACGATCGGGCCCATGGCCGACTTCACTCCCTACCAGCAGAAGATCATCAAGCGGTACTACAACAACTTCGACGCGATCAAGTCGCAACGGCTCTCCGAGCTGGCGACCGAGCTCTATCTCGCCGAGGGAAAGAAGCGTGACCGTCTCTGGACACAGGTCGAGCAAACCCTCCGCAAGCTGGAGTTCCCCGAGTCGAGAATCCAGCACCTGATGGAAAAGCGCGACCCGGCCCTCGTCGTCGGTATCCTCCAGGAACTGCAATCCGGCGGCTGAAATCCGCTCAGCCTCCCCATGGCCCGGGCACGACCACTTGATCGCGCGAGGACACCAGCGCTGCCTCCAGCACGCGGACGACCTCGCGCGCCTGCTCGGCCGTGACCGAAAGCGGCTCCCGTCCGGCCAGGTGCTCGGCGATGTTCCGATAATAGCCATCCCAGTGCGCCCGGACGGTCGGCACCCGACTCTCGACGACCTGGCCCGTTCCGTCGTCGCGACGGAGTATTCCTTCCAGGGCCGACGGTTCGGCCGCGGCGTCGATGTTGCCAGCGCGGAGTGCCTCCTCCTGCGGGTCGATCCCCACCTTCACGAACCCACCGTCACTCCCGACAACCCACCACCGGGGCCGGTCGATCCGGCAGATTCGGCTGGTCTCAACCTGAAAGAGGACCTCGTCGAACTCCAGGACGATTCGCCCGTGGCCGCCGCTGTCGACACCCTCCCAGGGCGCCGGCGCCATCCAGGCCGATAGCCGTCGACACGGACCGAGACCCATTTGAAGGGCCTGGTCGACCAGGTGCGCGCCCCAGTCGTGGAGAATCGTCCCGGCCGATCCGGCCAGCCGACGCCACCCCCGCGGAGCGGCGAACCGGCAGACGGCGCTCTCGAACAGGATCGGCTTCCCGATCAGGCCGTCAGCGATCACCTGGCGAAGGGTCGCGAAGTCCCAGTCCCACCGTCGGTTGTGGAAGACCGAGAGCATCCGTCCTGACCGGTCCCGTGCCGCGATCATCCGGTCGCACTCGGCCGAGGTCAGCGCCATGACCTTGTCAACGACGCAGTGCCGAGACGCCAGGAGAACGCGCTCGGCCAGTTCGGCGTGCGAATCGTGCGGCGTCGCGATGACGACCAGTTCGACCGCCGGGTCGTCGAGCGCCTCGTCGAGGCTCGCATAGCCGCGGATGCTCTCGCCCCAGAGCGCGAGAGCCTCAGCGCGGACCTGGGGGTCGCGGGCCACGATCCCGTGCAGCTTCAGTCCAGGCTGACGGCGAACCAGCGGGGCATGAAACGATCGGCCGGCCAGACCGTGGCCGACGACGACAGTAGGGATCATAAGCGAGGGCTCCTTGGGACCGGATCTTCTGGTGAACGAACAGGATAACCCAGGAGGCACGACGATGCCCCCGGTCAACACCCGGATCCGCTCGGTTTGACCGCGCAGGGGCATTCCCGGATAATAAAAGCATGGCCCTTCATCCAACGGGATGGAACCCGCCTTGTCCGATCGAAAGGAGGCCGGGATGGCGAACCTGAACCGGGAAGAACCGCGAATCCTCGGTCCGATCCCCGGGCCGCGCGCG
>DAIDJI010000166.1 GCA_027451455.1 Planctomycetales bacterium
GTTGACGGTGAAGAGGGTGTCGCGATACTTCGCGGGCCAGTTGTCGGCCAGGTAGATCATCCCGCCAACGTGGGCATGGCCGCCGCCGAGGTCCTCGTTGAGGGTGTTCCCCTCGCGGGCGTCCTGCCACTTGCCACCGGCCCAGTGCAGGTGGTCGGCGCAGGTGGCCATCAACTCGTAAAGATGCGGGTTGAAGTCCTGGCCGTACATCCGATCGAAGTGGGCGCCCGGGATCACGCGGAAGAGGTGGGCGATCACGCAATTGGTGATGAACGCCTCGCCGCGGTCGTCGAAGTCGAGGCCCCAGGGGTTGGTCGTCCCGTGCGCGACGACCTCGAAGACCTCACGGGTCGGGTGGTATCGCCAGACGCCGCAGTTCATCGCCACGCGCTTCGAATCGGGCGTTCCGGGCTTGCCGACGTGTGCGGTCGAGAGAATGCCGTGGCAGCCCCAGAGCCATCCGTCAGGGCCCCATTTCAGGGCGTTGAAGAGGTTGTGCTGGGCCTTCACGTTCCAGCCGTCGAGCTTGACGACCGGCGGGCCGTCGGGTTTATCGTCGCCGTTGCGGTCGGGGAAGAAGAGCAGGTTCGGCGTGGCGCAGACCCAGACGCCCCCGTATCCGAGCTCGATCCCGGTGTAGTTGGTCCCCTTGTCGAAGAAGACGGTCCGGCGATCGAACCGGCCGTCGCCGTTGGTGTCCTCGAAGATGAGGATGCGGTCCTGGCCGGTCGGGCCGCCGAGCCAGATCGGATAGGCGCGGTTCTCGACGACCCAGAGCCGGCCGCGAGCGTCGAGGGCCATCGCGATTGGCTGGACGACGTCGGGCTCAGCGGCGCAGAGGGCGGCCTTGAAGCCGGGAGGCAAGGTCAGCCGGTGGACAGCCTCGGCCGGAGACGCCGGTAACTTCGAGGGTTCGCCCGCCCCGGCCGGTCGCGCGATCATCCCGATCATCAGAGCCGCTGTCACCCGGCCGAACCTGCGCGCATATTCCAAGATCATCTCGCCTGGCTCCTATCGACTCGAACTGCACGACGACCCTCGCGACCCAGGGGGGCTGATCGTAAGATAACGGCAGGCGCGCCGGTGAACCAGCGGGGACCGTATCATGCAGATGATCGACAGGAGCGAGACCGTCTTAACGATCGGTAGGGACGCGCCATTCGCGCGCAGCATTCGCGGGAGGGTATGGCCGGGGGCCGAGAAGGCGCCGCCGGCGTATCCCCCGAAGTAGAAGCGGGACCAACGCCTGGTCAGTGCCGCGGCAGGAGCCGCGCCAGCAGGCCCGAAACGCGATTCTTGCCGGGACCCGATGCGTCCAGGTCGCGGACGGTCTTGAAGAACAGCTCCTCGACCGATCGACGGAAGGCCCAGTCCCGGGTGGGCTCGCAGATCGAATCGAATTCGGTCTTGCTCATGTAGCCGCGGAACACCAGGCGATGTCCCTCGGCGTCGAATTGCAGCTTCTCCCGGAGGCCGATCGGGATTTCGTAGCCATCCGGCAGACGGTCCAGCTTGACGAAGTGATCCATCGGATCCTCCATCGATCTGAGATCATCGCGATGACAGCAACGTTCGATGAGAGACGGACGCAATCCATCGACGATGCCGCGGGAAGGCATCGCATCCCTCTTCTCGATATTATTCC
This sequence comes from Planctomycetales bacterium, assembly GCA_027451455.1. Classification (GTDB taxonomy): domain Bacteria; phylum Planctomycetota; class Planctomycetia; order Isosphaerales; family Isosphaeraceae; genus JAKAUH01. Next base: position 1,646 of record DAIDJI010000166.1, read on the forward strand.
TTTTCGGCTCTCCGATGAATTGGTCGCCCGTGTTTTTTCAGGGAATCCTACCGCCGATTCCTGATTACCCCTCGATCCGGACGCCGGCCTTCTTCATCGCGTCGAGCTGGCCCTTCGAGGGGTCGGAGAGCGGGTTTCCTTCGATGTAGAGCCGCAAATAGGGCGCGAAGAGCTTTGGTCCGGCGGCGTCGGTCTTCGCGGCCTCGGCGAGCGGCTTCCAATCCTTGATCTTGTTCCGCCAGAGGATCAGGATCTTCAGATCGGTCAGCTTTGCGATCGGGGCGATGTCCTCGACCTGGTTCTCGCCAAGGTCGAGCGTTGACAGCCTCGTCAGCTTCGCCACAACCTGGATATCCTTCACCCGGTTGCCCGGGACCGAGAGCGTCCAGAGCTTCGCGAGCGGGGCCAACGGGGCGAGGTCGGCAATCGCGTTCTTGCCGAGGTAGAGCGAATTGAGGCTCGTCAGGCTGCCGAGTGCATCCAGCTTCTCGACCTTGTTACCAGAGAGTTGCAGGTATTGAAGACCCTTCAGGTTCGCCAGCGGGGCGATGTCCTGAATCTGGTTTTCCGAGAGGTCGAGCCACTGGAGATTGGTCAGGTCTTTCAGCGGCTTCAGGTCGACGATCTTGTTCCGGTCGAGCTTGAGCTGGGCCAGGTTCTTGCACTTCTCCAGGCCGGTGAGATCCTTGATCTCCTTGCCTGTGGCCTCCAAAAAGTAGACGTTTTGCAGCTTCTCGTCGGTCAACTCGACCTTGGGCTCATGCTTGAGGACGTCTCGAATGGCGGCCTCGAGGTTCTTGTCGGGGAAGGGCGAGGCAGCGCGGGCGGCGGGGGCGAGTGCCATCAGGGCGAGGGCCGTCGCGACGGCGATCGGCCGACGGGCGGGTCGGATCATGGCGGGTTCCTCCGGCGGGTGGTCGATCAAACCAGGATCAGGTCGATCCGGTGCGGCCGGTCGTCGGCCGCGATCGCTTCGAGCATACGAGGAGCCCCGGCCTGAGGAAAGAGGTGCGCGCGTCGGGCGGCTGGGCCGGTCAGGAGAAATACTTCGCCGCCATCTTTCGGAGGAACGCCAATGATTCGGCCATTTCCTCCATCCCATTCATCCCGTCCTCGATGCTCACCCATCCCCGATAGTTGTGTTCGGCGAGGATCCGGAATATGGCCTCGTAATCGTTCAGCCCCTTGCCGGTGACGCCGTGTCGGAGGTTGGGCGAGTAGCCGAGGGTGCCGTCGGCCTGACGAAGCTCGTCGAGGGTCGTCCCCTCGGCGAGATATCGGTCGCTGGCGTGCATGCTGACGACCCGGTCGGCGACCGCCTTCAACAACTCGATCGGGTCATCTCCGGCGACGATCGCGTTCGAGGGGTCGTACTGGACGCCGAAGTGGTCGCGGTCGGCGATCGCCGCAACCAGTTCCAGAAAGACGTCCTGCTTCTGGGCAAACTCGGGATAGGTCCAGAAGCCATCCTTGTAATGGTTCTCCAGCCCGAGGACAACATCGTGCGAGCGCGCCTCGGGCAGCACCTTCTCGATGCACTCGACGACCCATTCGAGCCCCTGCTCGCGGCCGACCGCCGGGTATCGCTGACCCGAGAGGACCCGGCAGACGGCCCGAGGCCCCCCCAGCCGGCGCGTCACTGCAACCAGCTCGACTTCCCGATCGACGGCCCGCTTGCGGGCGTCGGGATCGGGATTCGTGAAGTCGGGCGAGCAGCAGAGCATCGGCATCGCGAACCCCGCCGTCCGGATCGCCTCGCCCACCCGATCGATGTAGCCCGGCTCCAAACTCTCGAAAAAGCCGTCGTACATCTCCAACCCGTCGGCATCGAGCGACCGGGCCATCTCGATCCACTCAAACACCGACATGCTCCGATCGCCGGCGATCCGGTCGATGTAACACTTTGGGAAGGCAGAAATCTTCATTTTATTTGTTCTTTGTAATTTGTTCTTTGTTCTTTGTAATTGGTTCTTGGTAATTGGTCCAGACCGTGTTCGACGGCTCGGGCGAAAGTCGTTCTCGCGAGAAGTATGGACCGCTGGGCTTCAGATACCTGATACCAATGACCCTGGGAGTTACGCAGTTGGCCGTGGGGCCAGTCAGCCGGAGGTCAAACCAGGCGAAAGCACAAGATCTTCGCCCTTACCTTTCCCGCCACGATTTTGCAGAACGACAGCCAGCGAGCCTCGGAACCCCCCCCCAACCGCGTAACTCCTATACCAATTACCAATTACCAATTACCAATTACCAATTACCAATTACCAATTACCAATTACCAATTACCAATTACCAATTACCAAGTGTTAGTGCCTCTTCCAGACGGAGAGCATATCGTCCGAGGCGCGCTCGCGGATGCCGTTGTCGGAGAGAACCTCGTCGGTGGCAGCGAGGGCTTCCTTGTGGTTGAAGACGATGGTCTCGCTGGCCTGGTCGTCGAAGCTGATGGTGGTGAATTTTTCCTTCGAGTCGCGGAGGAGTTCCACCATGTGCTTGAGGTTCTTGACGTGGATGCCGTTAACCTCCTTGACGACCTTGTAGCTGGGATTATCGTACCCCTTGGCGATCCGGTGGGGGAACATCGGGGCTGCGACGATCACGAGCTGCTCGCCCTCCACTTTCGGGTAGTCACCGCGGCGGGTGACCAGCGGGCTGCCGATGAGGGCGAGGGTCGACGAGACCCGCCCGAGCGCCGAGGCCAGCTCGCTGTGGACCGGCGAGAAGACCAGCGGGCCGTAAATGAAGTACGAGGGGTAAGTGCCGCGCAGGGGCTCGATCAGGCGGGGATAGTGCGGCTTGACCGGCAGGTCGATGTGCATCGTCTTCCCGTGGCGGATGACCGTCAGCGGGACCTTGCCGTCCTTCGCCAGTTTCTGGACGAGGTACTGGAACCGGAGCCGCAACTGGCCGTTGATCGAGACCATCCCGGTGTTGTCGATCGGGTAGTCGCCGATCTTCGTGATGAGGTCGAAGTGCTTCAGCGGGTCGGCGGGATCCGCGGGGTTGGGTGACTGGACGACCATGCCCTGGGTCTTGCGGTCGACGCCGAGAAAGGCTCGGAGGGCGTCGTTCTCGAGCGTCTGAAGGGGCTCGTACATTGCCGGTTTGCCATCGTAATGGCCATCGGCGACGTCCTTGAGGAAGAGGTCTACTTCCTCGCTTGGGATGATGTAGCCGATGTTGTCGGCCATGGCGACCTTGCTGAAGACGACGCCGATCATCTTGCCGTCGATCAGGGCTGGTCCGCCGCTGTTCCCCGGGTTGATGGCGGCGTCGATTTGCACCCGAACGCCGGCGGTGTTGTCGCCGTATCCGGTGTACTCGATCCGAGAGACAATTCCCTTGGTGATCGAGAGCGTTGTGCCGCCCTGCGGATACCCGTAGGCGAGGACCGAGGCCTTCACCTCGGGCAGGGCCGTCGTGCGGGGCATGGGGGCCCGCTTCTCGAAGAACGATTCATCCTCGAGGGTAAGCACAGCCAGGTCGATCCCCGGGCTGACCGCGAGAACTTTTGCGGGTAGCTTGTCGCTGGATTGGCCTCCCTCGACGAAAAGCTGGCTGGCATAGGTGACGACGTGGGCATTCGTGAGGATGCGCTTCCCCTCGATGACGACGCCGGTCCCGCTGGCCTCGGCGGGGCTTTGCTTGGCCCAGGGCTTGGTGAGGTCGGGGGGGCGCATGGTCGCGGTGATCTTCACCACGGCGTCTCGGATCCGGGCCTCCGCGGCGGCTTCATCCGGCGCGGCCGCTCGAGCGGGGAGTGCGAGCATCGCCGAGGCCATTGCCGCGACCATCGCGGCCATCCGCCCAACCGAAATCATCCGTGTCGTCTTCATCGCGGGGACTCGCTCCTGTGCCGGGCGACCTGTGCTGTTCGGAGAATCGTCTCATCTTATCCCCCCGCCGCCCGCCCGCAAAGCGTCTCGACGGCCCCGAGGCTGAGGATTGGAATCCGGGGTGGTAGGATCTGGCGAGCCTGCCTCCCGACTGCGATAGTGAGGCATCGCCGATTGCGATCGCCGGGCCCGGGCGATCCGGGTCTTCCCTTCCCGCCACTTCCTCCTCTCCCGGAGCCGTCCGCGATGAAACCGCGCGCAACGATCGTAGCCTGGGGGATGTTAACGTTTGTATTTTTCGTGCTGAGCGGGTCGCGGGCTCCGTCGCAGGAGCCGACCGACCGCGACGAGGCCGCCCGTCGGCGCTCCGCCGCGCCGCCGTCGTATGTCGACTGGCGGGCCATGGGTTCCGGCGGGGCCGTCGCCGCGGGCGGTCGCGAGGCGACCCACGCCGGCATCGAGATCCTGAATCACGGCGGCAACGCCGCTGATGCGGCCGCGGCGACCATCTTCGCCCTGAGCATCACCGATTCCCGGCTCTTCTGCTTTGGCGGTGAGGTTCCGATCCTGGTCTACGACGCCAGGACGCGGGGCGTCGCCGTGATCGCCGGCCAGGGCGCTGCCCCTCGGCTGGCGACCTGCGAGACGTTCGCGAAGCGCGGAGGCATCCCGCTGAATGGGATCACGGCGGCGGCGGTCCCGGCGGCACTCGACGCCTGCCTGACCCTCCTCGACCGCTTCGGCACGATGACCTTCGCCCAGGCGATCGCCCCGACCAGGCGCCTTCTCGCCCACCCGCCCCGCCGCGAGCCCTGGCACGCCGATCTCGCCCGGACGCTGGATACCCTCGTCGCCGCCGAGGCGATGGCCGACGACACCACTCCTCGCGACCGATCGCGCGGGCTCCGGCTCGTCGCCGACGCCTTCTATCGCGGTCCGATCGCGCGGCGGATCGACGCCTGGTCACAGGCCAATGGCGGCCTGATCCGCTATGTCGATCTCGCCAACCATGTCACCCGGATCGAGGAGCCCGTCTCGGCGACCTATCGCGGCCGGACCGTCTACAAGTGTGGCGCCTGGACGCAGGGGCCCTGCCTGCTCGAAGCCCTGCAAATCCACGAAGGCTTCGATCTCAGGTCGATGGGCCGCGGTAGCCCGCAGGCCATCCACACGATGGCCGAGGCGATGGAACTCGCCCTGGCCGACCGCGATACCTATTACGCCGATCCCCTCTTCGTGGATGTCCCGGTCGACGAACTGCTCTCACCCGATTACGCAACGAAGCGCCGGGCATTGATCGACCCGAAATCCGCATCGAGGGAGCGTCGGCCCGGCGACCCTCGCCACGGCCGGCCGCTGCTCGACCCGGCCGCCGATCCGGCCGCCAATCGTCCGGAACGAGCCAAATCCGACCCGCACGACACCACGACCTGCCTCGTCGCGGATAAGGCGGGGAACATCGTCGCCGCGACGCCGAGCGGATGGTCGGGCGTGGTCGCGGGAGACACGGGCGTCTGGCTGGGGAGCCGGCTCCAGAGCTTCAACACCTGGGAGGGCCATCCGAACGTCATCGAGCCCGGCAAGCGTCCCCGGATCACACTCTCGCCGACCATCGTCCTCGACGCGCAAGGCCGGCCGGAGATGGCCGTCAGCGTCGCGGGCGGCGACAACCAGGACCAGATGACGTTGCAGGTTCTGACGGACCTGATCGATTTCGGGATCGAGCGTCTGGACTACGATATCCAGGCGCCCCGATTCATGACGGACCACTTCATCAGCTCGTTCGGCCAGACGCCGCCACCGGGCCTGGGTCAGCTCCGGATCAACCCCGAAATGGGATCGGAGACCCTCGAGGCCCTGAAGAAGATGGGGCACAAGCTGGTGGTCCGACCCGGCCCTCTGGCCGCGGCGCCCTGCTTGCTGAAGATTACCGGGGGCGGGAGCCGGTCGTATCTCGCGATCGGCGACCCGCGCACCCGACGGCACGCGATGGCGATCGACTGATCGGCCGGCTTCCGGCGAACGACCGACGCCTCGCTCTCCCGACCGGCCCGTCCGATTGCCGGATGGGCCGGTCCTGGGCCAGACTCCACGAGAGATGGAGAGACCGACCGGGGCTCTCTCCGCGATCGCATCAAGGGGCGAGCCAATCTTCGAGTCGCAGGCCGGGGATGTTCCGAAAGTCGGCCGTATTGTGGGTCACTAGCGTCAGGTTGTGCGCGAGGGCGACCGAGGCGATCTGAAGATCGATCGGGGTTACCGTGATCCCGATTCTCTGCAGTTCCACCTTCAGCTTTCCGAACTGTTCGGCGCTTGCTTCATCGAATTCCACGGTCGTCACGTCGTAGCGGAGGAACGTCGCGATGGCTGCGAGGAAATCGCGCGGATCGGGACGGAGATAGGCCCAGACGTAAATCTCCGCGAGCCCAACCGTCGGCACGAACAGACGCCCGGAGTGCTGGACAAACCGATGCGATAGGCCCGAGGGTCGGCGAAGGTGCGCCGAACAGATATCCGTGTCGAGCAGGAAGCTCATCGAGGGATCTCGCGGAAGCTCCCCCGCGCCCGATCGCGTAGGATGGCTTCGATCTCCTCGTCGACCTCGGAAGGGAGGTGCGCCAGCATGCCGGCGGCTGTCGGCCGGTTGACGGATACGTCCTGGGTCGGCCCCTCCGGAAGACGGCGCGGAAGCAGGATGACCTCAACCTCCGCCCCATCCGCCAGGCCCGGATCCTCGCTCAGTTCGATCTTCGTTCCGTGGATCACGCCCTGAACCCGCATGCTCACCCCATCGGATTAACATTTATGAAGCATAGGAGATACTCTGAAAAAGAATACAAACAGACAAGGGTTATTTGTCCCCTTGTGTCATTCAGAAGTTTTGATTTGTAATCACCTCGAACCAAAGGTCGGTCTTGAGGCGCCGTGTCAGAAAATCTATTAACTGTTCATGCCGCCGAGCGACGCTCTCGTCGAAATCGCAACTATGTTCCTGTTGGGGCTGAATACGATCCTCGAAGACCAGAAATCCCTCCACGCCAAAAACGTCGATTCCGTTTGAAGCGCAGTAGCATGTCATCTCAATAGCAGCGTCTGGAGGGAGAAGGAACACAGATCCAATATGACGCCCCCTATTCAGAAAAAGTCTCTCGGTGCTGGTTACCATAGATGGGAGACTCTTCAAGAAGGGCGAAAAGGGACAAGGCTGGCAGGAGCCTCGCCCTTCCGAAGGCGCGACATCGGTATTTTGCGAGGGCGAGGCTCCGTCCGAGCCGCGCTCACTCGGCAGGAGCCTCGCCCTCTCGGTACAATTGGACACCGTCTCTGGGTTCGTGTCTCAGGCGAACAGCCGGGTGACGGCCTCGGCCTTGACCAGCTCTCGGGGCTGGTTGAGGTGGTTGTAGACGATCGTGGCCGGGTCGATTCCGAAGGCGTGGTAGATCGAGGCCAGCAGCTCGCCGGGGTGGACCGGGTCCGCCAGCGGCGCCGATCCGGTCTTGTCCGACTGGCCGTGGACGTGTCCGCGGCGGATGCCGGCGCCGGCGAGGACGGCCGTGTAGCAGTACGGCCAGTGGTCGCGGCCGTCCGGGCTGTTGCCGTTGCCCGACGTGCT
>DAIDJI010000167.1:0-2119 GCA_027451455.1 Planctomycetales bacterium
GTTCGCTTGTTCCCCGAATCTGGGGCGAGGACAACCTGCTCCCTCGGATGGTCGACGGTAGCGGCTTCATGGCCAACGAAAAGGCCCCCGGCGGCTACATCGCCCGCGTCACGCCCGACGGCCAGACCTGGGACCTCGTCTCGATGGGTTATCGCAACCCGTTCGACATCGCCTTCAACCGCGACGGCGAGCTCTTCACTTATGACTCCGACATGGAGTGGGACGTGAAGACTCCCTGGTATCGCCCCACCCGCGTGCTGCACGCCACCAGCGGATCGGAGTTCGGCTATCGCAACGGCGCCGGCAAGTGGCCCCCTTACACGATCGACAGCCTCCCGCCGGTCGTCGAGGTCGGGCCCGGCTCGCCCACCGGCATCGTCTTCGGCTACGACGCCAGGTTCCCGCAGAAATACCGAGAGGCCCTCTACATTTGCGACTGGAGCTACGGCAAGCTCTACGCCGTCCACCTCACGCCCTCCGGTTCGACCTACAAGGGTGAACTCGAGGAGTTCATCGCCGGGACCCCGCTGGCGCTGACGGACGTCGTCGTCAGTCCGAACGACGGTGCGATGTACTTCGCGGTCGGCGGGCGGAACACACAGTCGGGCCTCTATCGCGTCGTCTACGAGGGCCCCGAGTCGACCGCCCCGGCCATCCCGATCGAGAAGCACGAGACCTTCCAGGATCGCGCACTCCGAAATGAGCTGGAGCGGTTCCACGGCCGCCGAGAGCCGAAGGCCGTCGGCGCCGCCTGGCCCTACCTCGGCCATCCCGACCGCTTCGTCCGCTTCGCGGCCCGCGCGGCGATCGAGCAGCAGGATCCGGCCTCCTGGCGCGAGCGGGCACTGGCCGAGTCGTCAAGTCCGCTGGCGACCCTCAACGCCCTGCTCGCCCTGACACACGCCTCGGCGGCCGACCCCGCGCACCGGAAACCCGGCGAGTCCGCCCCTGATCCGAAGCTTCGCGACCGCATCCTCGCCGCTCTCAACCGAATCGAATGGGACCGGCTCGACCACGCCCGCCAGCTCGATCTGCTGCGCGTCTACCAGGTCGTTCTGAACCGCTTCGGCCAGCCGGACGACGCCACCGCCGCCCGGATCGTCGCCAAGCTCGACCCCCATTACCCGGCGCGCAGCAGCGCTCTGAATACCGAGCTGATCCAGATCCTGGCCTACTTGCAGGCCCCCTCCGCGGCCTCGAAGACCGTCGCCCTGCTCGAGCGGGCCCCGACCCAGGAAGAGCAGATCGAACTGGCCCGCGCCCTCCGGGTCATCAAGGCCGGCTGGAACAGCGAGCTCCAGGAGCGGTATTTCTCCTGGTTCCTCAAGGCCGAGGGCTATCACGGCGGCAACAGCTTCCCCGGCTTCATGAGGACCATCCGCCGAGACGCGGAGGCCAACCTCAACCCGGCCGACCGCGAGCGCCTGACGAAGATGCTCGACGCCCACCGCGCCTCGCCGAAGGCCGTCGCGGCTGTTCCCGAGCGGAAGTTCGTCAAGAAGTGGACGCTCGATGAACTGGTCCCGATCGTCGAATCCGGCCTGAAGGGCCGCGCCTACGACCAGGGTCGCGACCTCTTCGCCGCCGCCAAGTGCTTCGCCTGCCACCGCTTCAACAACGAGGGCGGCGGCTCCGGACCCGAGCTCACCGGCGTCAGCGGTCGGTTCAGCGTCCGCGACCTGATCGAGTCGATCGTCCAGCCCAGCAAGACGATCAGCGACCAGTATCAGGCCGTCGTGATCGCAACGAACAACGGCCAGATCGTCACCGGGCGGATCGTGAACCTCCACGGCAATGTCCTCACGATCTGCCCCGACATGCTCGATCCAGGCCGAATGGTCAACGTCGCGCGCGATCAGATCGATGAGATGAAGCCCTCGACGGTCTCGCAAATGCCCGAGGGCCTGCTCGATACCCTCAAGGCCAACGAGGTCCTCGACCTCGTCGCCTACCTCCTCTCACGCGGCGACCGCAACGATCCCATGTTTGGACCCAGCGAGACTCCACGAGACTCTCGCTGACCCCACCAAGGGCCACGGATGCAAGGATCTGATCTCCTCGATCAATGTCCGACAGGCCATCCGTGGCCCTTTTTCCCCCTGCAATTCCACGGTCCACG
>DAIDJI010000167.1:2129-9089 GCA_027451455.1 Planctomycetales bacterium
CCCTCCGACCTGCACCCCCCTCCCGCCATCCCCCAACCCACTCCGCGAGCGAAACCTCACGTCCTATTGTCTGAATACTATACATAAATATTCGCACCCTTTCTGACCACCTGGCCTGTATCCGCGGGAGGTTCCTCCTGTCGCTGGCCATTCGGCTCGGCTAGAATCGCCCGGGACGGGCTCGATGGACCCTCCCCGACGAATCGCCAGGACCCCGCCATGCCGACTGTCCGACTCCGATATCTCCTCCTCATCCCGGCGCTGATCGCCGGGAGTGCCCAGGCCGATGACGATGCAAAACCGCCGAAGGGCGAGGTGTCGAAATACACCTTCGACCACAGCAAGATCTTCCCTGGGACGACCCGAGACTACTGGGTCTACGTCCCCAAACAGTACGACCCCGCGAAGCCGGCCTGCCTTTATGTCGGCCAGGACGGCCGGCAGTACAACGCGCCGGCGGTCTTCGACGAGCTGATCCACAAGAAGGAGATGCCGGTCACGATCGGCGTCTTCGTCACGCCGGGCCAGGTCAAGGCGCCGGGACCAGGCGCGATGAACCGGTTCAATCGCAGTTATGAATATGACGGTCTCGGAGACAACTACGCCCGATTCCTGCTCGAAGAGCTGCTGCCCGAGGTCGAGTCGCGGAAGACGACCGACGGGCGCCCCATCCGGATCTCGCGCGACGGGAACGACCGATGCATCGCCGGTGCCAGCAGCGGGGCGATCTGTGCGTTCACCGCGGCCTGGGAGCGGCCTGACTCGTTCCGCCGGGTCTTCAGCGCGATCGGGACCTACGTCGGCCTGCGGGGCGGCAACGTCTATCCGACGCTGATCCGCAAATTCGAGCCGAAACCGATTCGGATCTTCCTTCAAGATGGAAGCTCGGATCTGAATATTTATGGCGGCGACTGGTGGATGGCGAACCAGGAGATGGAGCGGGCTCTGGTCTTCGCGGGTTACGAGGTCAATCACAGGTGGGGGACCGGCGGTCACAACGGCCGGGACGCCACGCAGGTCTTCCCCGAAGCGATGCGATGGCTCTGGAAGGGCTGGCCCGAGCCGGTGAAGACGGGCGCGGGATCGGAGCAGCTTCGGCAGATCCTGATTCCGGGCGAGGGCTGGGAACTCGTCGGGCAGGGATACCGGTTCACCGAGGGGCCGGCCGCCAACGCCAGGGGCGAGGTCTTTTTCAACGACATCCCCAATAACCGGGCCTACAAGATCGGCCTCGATGGCAAGGTTTCGCCCTGGGCCGAGAAGACGGACCAGGCCAACGGCCAGGCGTTCGGACCGGACGGCCGGCTCTACGCCGCCGCGGCGAACTCGGTTATCGCCTACGACGAATCCGGCAAGAGGACGACCATCGCCGAGGGCTTCCACGGGAATGATCTGGTCGTCCGCCACGACGGCGGGATCTACGCGACGAATCCGACCCGAAATCGGCCCGAGCCGAGCAAGGTCTGGTACATCAGCCCGAAGGGGGAAAAGACGGTCGTCGACACCCAGGTGAAGTTCCCGAACGGGATCGCGCTCTCGCCCGACCAGACGCAGCTCTACGTCGCCGACTTCGCCAGCCACTGGGTTTATGCCTACCAGGTCCAGCCCGACGGCTCGCTGAAGTATCGGCAGAAGTACTTCCACCTCCACGTCCCCGACACCGCCGACGACGCCGGCGCGGACGGGATGAAAGTCGACCGGCAGGGCCGGCTTTACGTGGCGACGCGGATGGGCATTCAGGTCTGCGACCAGCCGGGGCGGGTCAACGCGATCATCCCGACCCCCAACGGACGGGTGGCGAACCTCTGCTTCGGCGGCCCGAATTTCGACATCCTGTATGCGACCTGTGGCGACCGCGTCTATCGCCGGAAGGTCAAGGTGAAGGGCGCCAACACCTACGAGGCGCCCATCAAGCCCCCCACGCCGCACCTCTGAGAAGCCCATTCCGGAGGAACCACGAAAAACACGAAGGACACGAAAAGAAACCGGGAGAATGGCTGTATTTTCGTGACTTTCGTGATTTTCGTGGTTCCTCTTCGCTGCACACCAAAACTGCCGAGGAGAACTTCATGCGCCAGGCAACCACGCGACGCGATCGGCGGATCCGACGGTTCCTACCGATCCTCTGTTCGTTCGTGATCTTCTCCGCCGCGGCCGAGGCCCGCGCCCAGGAGAAGGGATGGATTGCGCTTTTCAACGGGAAGAACCTCGACGGCTGGACCCCCAAAATCCGGGGCTACGCGGCCGGGGAGAACTTTGGTGAGACGTTCCGGGTCGAGGACGGCAAGCTGAAGGTCTCGTACGACCGGTACACGAAGTTCGACGAGAAATTCGGCCACCTCTTTTACAAGACCCCCTATTCGCACTACCGGCTCCGGATCGAGTACCGGTTCGTCGGCGATCAGTGCCCCGGCGGGCCCGGCTGGGCGACTCGCAATAGCGGCGTGATGATCCACGGCCAGACGCCCGAGAGCATGCGCAAGGATCAGGACTTCCCCGTCTCGATCGAGGTCCAGTTCCTCGGTGGCAACGGCCGGGATAAGCGGTCGACGGCCAACGTCTGCACGCCGGGGACCAATATCGTGATGGGCGGGAAGCTGATCACTCGCCACTGCACCGAATCGACCGCCGAAACCTATCACGGCGACCAATGGGTGACGGTTGAGGTCGAGGTTCACGGGTACGGCGTGATCAAGCACATGGTCGACGGCCGGACGGTCCTGGAATACGAGCAGGCGCAGCTCGATCCCAGGGACGCCGACGCGAAGGCGATCATCGCGAAGCGAAACGGCGAGAAGGCGCTGGAAGGCGGCACCATCTCGCTCCAGTCGGAGAGCCACCCGATCGAGTTCCGGAAGGTCGAATTGCTCCCGATCGCCGATTGACGAGCTATTGACCCACGGAAGGCCAGAAAACAAAAGAGCCCGCCGGCGCTTGCCGGCGGGCTCTTTTGTTTTGCTGGGAGGCCGTCGAGATCTGCTCAGGCCTCGGGCCGTGTCAGATGGGCGCCGGTGGTGGTCGATTCGACCGGGCGAGTCGCCATGCCGCCGACGGGCAGATAATCGGAATTGCCGCGGAACCAACCTCGGGTAACGTAGTCGTTCATGAAGAGAACGAGCAGGATACCGAGGAAGAGGAACGAGGCGACGACCACCACCTTGTTATACCGGTGGCTGAACTTCAGGTGCATGAAGAACAGGAAGATCAGCACCGCCTTGATGGTCGCGAACAGCATGGCGACCGGGAAGTGCAGAATTCCCAGGGGCATGAAGTTCGCACCGATGGTGGCGAACAGGAGGACCAACAGGATGATGAAAATCTCCACGTTGGTCCGGATCGGCATTACGTGGTGTTTCATGATGAGGCGTGGGCACTGATAAGGTAAAGAAGGGGGTAGAGGAACACCCAGACGATATCGATGAAGTGCCAGTAAAGGCCCGTCACGTCGATCTGGGTCTCGCCGGCTCCCGAGAACCAATGCCGCCACGAGAGATACGCCATGATCAGCACCAGGACGATGCCGATGATGAGGTGGATCGCGTGGAGACCCGTCATGAAGAAGTAGAGGACGTAGTACATTTGATACCGACCGACGTTCATGTCGGGCATCTTTTCGAGGTCTTCGGCAGGGACCTGGAAGCCGAGGGCCGGGACCAGATGCTCGCGATAGTCGGTGGTGTACTCGATCGCCTTCACGCCCAGGAACATGGTACCGAAGATCGCCGTGAGGATGAGCCATCGGACGATCGCGCGGTGGTCGTGCAACTGAGCGGCGCGGACGCCGAGGGCCATCGTGAGGCTGCTCGCCAGCAGGACGACCGTGTTGAAGGCGCCGAGCGGGACGTTCTGGTGATGGCTCGCCAGGGCGAACTCACCGGGCGACATGAACCGGTAGACCGTGTACGCGCCGATGAGTCCACCAAAGAACATGATCTCCGTGGAGAGGAACAGCCACATCCCCATGATGGAAGATTCATGCTGCTGTTCGACATCGTCGAACTGCACGCCGAGGATCGGTTCCTCATCGTAGTTCGACCGGCCGACGTGCGCCGGGTTACTCGTACGCGGTGTTAAGGTTTCCATCGATCGCTTCGGCTCCTTCGGGCGAGTACTCGTACGGACCGCGGGTGACGACGGGGGTCTTGTGGAAATTATGGGTTATTGGCGGGGAGGCCGTTTGCCACTCGAGCCCGGTTGCCCGCCATGGGTTCGGCCCAGCGTTGGGGGGGTTCCGAAGCGAGAGCAGCAGGTAGAAGAGCGGGAGGATGTATCCGACCGCCAGGATCGAGGCACCCGCGGACGACATCACGTTCAGGAACTGGAATTCGGAGACATACTCATAGTAGCGCCGGGGCATCCCCAGGTTTCCGAGGACGAACTGGGGGAAGAACGTCAGGTTGAACCCGATGAAGACCGTCAGCGCGGAGAGTTTGCCGAGCAGTTCGTTGTACATGCGTCCGGACATCTTCGGCCACCAGAAGTGGATGCCGCCGAGGTATCCCATGACGGCACCGCCGACCATGATGTAGTGGAAGTGCGCCACCACGAAGTAGGTATCGTGGAAGTGCATATCCGTGCTCATCGTGGCGAGCATGAGGCCGGTGAGGCCGCCGATGGTGAAGAGTCCGATGAAGCCGAGGGCGTAGAGCATCGGTGTTTCGAGGCGGACCGAGCCCTTGTACATGGTCAGCGTCCAGTTGAACGCCTTGATGGCCGACGGGATCGCGACGAGGAAGCTTAGCATGGAGAAGACCATGCCGGCGTACATCGACTGGCTGGAGACGAACATGTGGTGTCCCCAGACGATGAAGCCGATGGCCGCGATCGCGATGCTGGAGTAGGCGATCATTCGGTAGCCGAAGATCGGCCGGCGTGCGAAGCAGGGGATGATCTCGCTCATGACGGCCATGGAGGGCAAGATCATGATGTAAACGGCTGGGTGCGAGTAGAACCAGAAGAGGTGCTGGAAGAGCACCGGATCGCCACCGAGGGCCGGGTCGAAGATTCCGACGTGGAAGAGTCGTTCGACGGAGACCAGGGCCAGCGCGATGGCGAGGACCGGGGTTCCGAGGATGACGACCAGGCTGGTGGCGTACATCGACCAGACGAAGAGGGGGAGCCGGAACCAGGTAAGGCCCGGGGCCCGCATCGTGTGGACGGTGACGATGAAGTTCAGGGCGGTGAGGATGGACGAGAATCCGGCGATGAACCCAGCCATGGCCGCGGGAACGACCATGGTGTTTGAGAACATCGTGCTGAACGGACTGTAGAAGGTCCATCCGGTGTCCACACCGCCGTAGATCAGGACGACGAGTGCGAGGACGCCCGCGAAGATGTAGAGGTACCAGCTCAGCAGGTTGATCCTGGGGAAGGCGAGATCCTTCGCCCCGATCATCATGGGGATCAGGAAGTTCCCGAGTGTCGCCGGGATCGAGGGCACCAGGAAGAAGAAGACCATCACGATCCCGTGCAGCGTGAACGCCCGGTTATAGCCGTCGGCCGACCAGAGGACGTCGCCCTGGGGGGTCGCCAGCTCGAGCCGCATGATCACGGCGGCGAAGCCGCCGACGAAGAACATCACGGTGATCGAGATCAGGTAGAGGAGCGCGATCCGCTTGTGGTCGACAGTCAGAAGCCACGAGCTCACCGTATGGCCGTTGGCGAGGTAGCTGACCTCTTCGGGGTGATCGTCCGGAGGCTGGATGGCCTGTCGGGGCTCGACCGCTATGGTGCTCATGGAGTGGCCTCCTTGTTCCCGATGGATTTGATGTAGGCGATAATTTTCAGCAGGTCGGATTCGTTGATCTGACCCTGGAACGAGGGCATCAGCGGTTCATATCCCGCGACAACCTCGCTCTTGGGCATCAGGATCGAATCGCGAATGTAGCGGTCGTCGGCCATCGTGAAATACACCTCATTCCCGCGCTGGAGCGGGACCGACTTGCCGTAGACCCCCTCCAGGTGAGGAGCCCGGACGGTCTGGCTCCCCCGGTGGCAGCCGGCGCAGTGATACTGCACGAACAACTGCTCGCCCTGTTCGGCCATCGAGGGGCCCCGACCGCCCTCGGCCAGCCACTCCTCATATTCCGAAGGGTCCATCACGGTGACCCATCCGATCATGTTCGAGTGCGAGGTCCCGCAGTATTCGGCGCAGAAGAGGTGGTATCGACCGACCTTGGAGGGCCGGAACCAGAGGTTCGTGTATCGACCCGGCAGAACGTCCTGCTTCACGCGGAAGGCGGGGACATAGAAGCTGTGGATGACGTCCTGCGAGGTCATCGTCAGCTTGACCGCCTGGCCGAGCGGGATATGCAGTTCGTTGATCTCGGATCGACCGCCGGTATGCTCGGTCTTCCACATCCACTGCTTGCCGACAACGAAGACTTCGAGTGCGTTGTCGGGCGGGACCGAGAGTCGGTAGAAGACGACCGCCCCGAGCAGGAAGAAGACCATGCCGACGACGAACATGCCGGCCATCAGAACGTATTCAAGAGTGTAGTTGTGGTGCGGTGGATTCGATCGGTCCACCTTGTTACCGCGGTGATACCGATAGACCAGGGCGGCCAACAGCGCGAAGCCGAAGACGGTGAAGAAGGTAACCACCACGGTCTGCAACCAGAAGACCAGGGTGTTCTCGAGCGCCCCGGTCGAACCGATTTCGGGCAGGAGCGGAAAATTCCACATGAGACAGCCTCGACTCCCTGCGATTACGCCATCAGATCGGTTTCAGAATCGTCACGGTCCGCTCCATCCGCGAGCGGGTCGGAATGGTGCTTTCGGCCGGGATGTGAAGGGCGACGATCCCGCCAGAGCATCAACCCGACGTATCCGAGGAGCGAGACCGCGGTCAGCGAGGCTGACAGCCGAAGCACCCGGAGGATGGAGAGTGTGTACTTGCCGGTCGCCTCGTCGTAGTCGTAGCAGAGCAGGAGCAGGCGGCGAAGCGGTGTTCCAATCTTT
>DAIDJI010000168.1 GCA_027451455.1 Planctomycetales bacterium
TGTTCCTCGAAGCCCAGGACGGTGGCGGGTGCTTTCCGGGCGACCGCGCGCGACCGGATGGCGACCGGGCCGGGTCTGGCGGGCTCGGCCAGGACCTTGAGAATCTGGGTCCGGTGGCTCGCGGCGAACTCCAGGGAGGCGCGCACATAATCGCGGGTCGCGAGGATTCGGGTTTTGTAGGGAGCGTAAGCATAAGCTTCGGTGAGGACCGAGAGGCGGTCGCGCAGGCCGAAGTAGGTCGTTCCGTACCGAGGCTCGGCGGGGTAGGTCGTCCATTCGGTGTGGTCGGGATTGAAGTTGCCGTAGGGGAACGCCTTCAGGCCGGTGGCCTTTTCGAAGGCGCGGTCGACCTCGGGGAAGAAGGTTTCTCGCATGAACGCCATCGCGGCCGGGGGACCGGCGGGGTTTTTCGGTCCGTCGTGGGTGATGGTGTAGCGATGAAACGATCCGTTGGTGGTGTGGGTGTCGATGAAGAGATGAGGATTCCACTCGTTGAGGAACTTGACCAGGGCACGGGTTTCAGGGGCTTCCAGCTTGATGAAGTCGCGGTTGAGGTCAAGGCCGCGCGCATTGGGGCGCTGGCCCATGCCTTCCTCGGGACCGACCTGTCCGGGGCGGTGGGTTTTCGCGACCCGTTCGTTGCCGTCGGCGTTGAAGATCGGGGCGACGGCGAGGACGAGGTCCTTCAAGAGCGGGGGATGCGGGCCGGCGAACGAATCGCGGAGGAGCATCGGGAGCGCCTCCTTGCCACAGACTTCACCGGCATGGATATTGCCGATGAGTAGGCAGACCAGCTTGCCGGAGCGCCTGGCCTCGGCGGCGGTCTTCAGCGGCGGGTCGGCGACGATCAGCAGGGGAATCGACCGCCCCTCGGCCGTGCGGCCCAGCTCGGTGAGGTGGGCGTTGGGGGCGGCCTTCGCGAAATCGCGGCACCACGCCATCACGTCGTCATATCGCGCCGTGGCCCGATAGTTGCTGGACTCGGCGACCGTCCGCAGGACATCGGCCGCTGGGATCTGGCCGGGCAGGCAGAGGGACGCGGCGATCAGGTAAGCGAGCGGGCTCATGAACCCTTCCAATCGATAGATATTCTGGCGGCGGTTCGGTCGGACCGGCCTGGCCTGGCTCGATGCGCCGCGTCGGGATGGGCGTCGTCCCCGGGACACAGATTATCCGACCAGGCCCTTGAAATCGAGGGATGGGCGCGTCCGCTCCGGCCTCCGGCATCTGGAGAATCGATGGCGGGTTGTCGAGGAGAAGTCTCGGGAATATCCTGACGGATGTCGGCCTCCGGTGGTCAGCAGGGGCCGCGAAGGGTCGCACGTCGCGCAGGGGGACATTCTTGGTTTTCCACCGATTTTCGCAGAGTCCCGAATTCGTCCGCCTGATCTCAGGCGAGGGTCGCGTCGACCTGGCGCGGGTCGCGTTGGAGCTTGCCACCGACGCCTATCCTCGGCTCGATGTTTCGGGCTATCGGGCCCAGATCGCCGAGCTGGCCGAGCGGATCCGGCCGCGCTGCCCGAAGACGATCGGCGCGCGCGAGGTGCTGGGTCAGATCAACTGGGTCCTCTTCGTCGAGGAGGAGTTCCGGGTGAACGCCGAGGACGAGGACGACCTGAGGAACAGCTACCTGAATGAAGTTCTCGATCGTCGGCTCGGGATTCCGATCAGCCTTTCGGTGATATACTGGTCGGTGGCCGAGTCGCTTGGCCTGGCGGTTGGCGGGGTAAGCGTGGCGGGCCAGTTATTGCTACGGGTCGAGGACAAGCAGCGGACCTGGTTCGTCGATCCCAATCAGTCGGGCGCCGTGATGGCCCGGGAGATTTGCCGACGTCGACTCGCCGGTAAGGTTCTCAGCACGGACGAGCTGGACGAGGCCCTCAACACCGACTACCCCGTCGTCGACATCGTCGCCCGGCTGCTCCGTAACCTGAAGGGGATTTACCTCAGGGCGGGCGACCTTGCCTCGGCCGTCCCGATCCAGCGAAGGCTGGCGGCGCTCCGGCCGCTGGATCCCGACGAGGTGCGCGACCTCGGCGTGCTCGGCCTCAAGGCCGACCGTCCCGACGAGGTGGTTGCTCCGCTCCAGGCCTATCTCACGGCGACTCCCGAGGGCGACGCCGAGATCGCCGCCCTCCTGGCCGCGGCCCGGCGAGGGCTCGCGGCCTGGAATTAGCGCGAACGGCTCGCCGGGAGGCTAGTCCTCCTGGAAACGAGGGTCGTGCGCGGGCTCGCCCTCTCTTCGTTTTCGACGTGGTCGCGGGCACCTGGCGCCATCTGGGTCGGTTCCCCAAATCGAGCGCCGGCGAGGAAGAAGCTCAGGTCGGTCCGGCCTTCCAGGCTGACCATTTCGAGCCGGTCAGGCTGGAAAGCCTGACCGACTACCTTGCCGCCGTAATAACGGCGAGTGCCCGATCATCGAGGCTCCCCGCGAGGGAAGCCCGACCGGCCCATCGAAGCGGAGTCGATGCCAGAGCGGAATGACCCTGGTTCAACTCTTGCGGCGTCTCTTCGTCGTGAACACGCCCAGTCCGATTCCACCAGCAAGACCCATCAGGATCAGGCTCGAAGGCTCGGGGACGGAAGTCGAGGCCTGGACAATCTCGGTCCCGGTGATGGTCAAAGTGTAACCTCCGTCGAGCAGCCCGGCATGGATCTGTCCCGAATCGGTGCCACTCAGCAGCAGGCCCACCGTATTGGGCGGAGTGCCATCCGAGTGGTTCAGCAGGCCAGGAGTCAGTTCACCGATAAGCAGCCCGGTACTGCTCTTGAGGGTAAAGTCCAGGGCATAATTGGCATTCGCGGAGATCCCGGAAAGACCGTCGGCTGAGTTAAAAATCGAGCTGAAAATATAGTTACTGTAGCCGGTCGAGTAATTGAGCGTGGCGCCGGTGGTGAGCGCACCGCTGACGGTAAAGCTGGCCGTGATGGCCCAGCTACCGGTCCCCGAACCGGCCACGTGCGTCGCACCTGTCATGAAGGTCTCGGCCACGTTGCTGGTCGTGATACCCGAGGTGCTAAAGATGCCGGATCCCGGGGTAATCAGGGCATCGCCCCGCGCGAAGCCCGCGCTGGGAGTGAGCGGAGCGTCGCCCGTTGGTTGAGGGGGCGCCGTCGAGAAGGTCGCAAACTGGGTAAATGAGTTCTGAGGCGGAGGAGTTGGACTGCCGACATAAGCCTGCGCCGGATCGGTCCCGGGCGGGAGGGCGCTGTTGGCCGCACTCACGGATGAGCCGTTCTGCGCGGTGAGCGAGGCCGCATCCGACGAGCCGTACGTGACGGATCCAGCGGTGAGGGTGCCGCCCGTGAGGGAGAGGCTCAGGTTAGACAGAGTTTGCTCGGCATACGCGTAGCTGCCGGCCCGCGAGGTGGAGGCGACTCCCATGCCAAGGGAGAGCGCTGTGATGCTCGCCATCAGTGTCTTGCCATTGATCATCGACGGATCCTCAAGAGTTGTGGAGGAGTTTCCGAGGTTGGATACCGCATCACGTGAGAATTGCGCGCAGCCCGGCTGAAGCCCGGACGGACCACGACGAAACGATTCCTGTGCTTCGCTCCGGAGAAGGAGGGAAGAGAGGGCGCATTCGTGCCTCCCGACCCTCGACCACAACGGTGGTCGCTCGAAGCTCGGCGCGGAACGGTTCCGTGGCGGACCCGGGTTCCCACCGGATTTCTGGCTTTTTTCGCCGTTGGGCGGCGCCACCCGTCGCGAGAGGCCCAGGTCTCGACCTTGGCAAAAACCCGAGACGGGATGGTTTCTCCGATGCCGACAACACACCTTCCCCGGGCGAGAATGCACGGGGAACACGGTCCTCCCTAACCGGAAATCTCGGATCGGCGATGAGATTCGGCGATGACTGCTGGTTGCCCAAACCCTGGGATATGACAGCTTTCCCTGCGACACCTGGGTTGAGTCGACATGATCAACCATCTAACAAGACGAACGAGGCGACGCGGCGTTGCCTGAGACCTCAAATTTTTTGGTGGAACGGGGCTGCCGGGGTTGTTCATCGATTTGATCAAGAGGCCATGAACGCGCCAGAAGGTTGCGAAATCTGCGCATCATTCGATGAAGACGCGACCGGACCTGTTCGGGGGTCAGGCCCAGGCGATCGGCGACCTCGGCGCACGACTTGCCTTCGATGGTGCGAAGATGGAGGACCTGGAAGCTGATTGTCGGCGATCGCTCGGAAAGCTCGGTCAGAGCGCTTCTCACCTGGGCCTGCGCCACGATCCGATCGTGAGCGTCGGCTGGCCCGGGGTTCTCATCGGCGATGTCGAGGACGCCGTCATCCCAGGGGAAGGAGTAGCGGCGGCGGCGGCGGAGTGCGTCGATCGCCTGGTTGCGCGTCACGGTCATTAGCCAGGCCCATACCCGGTCTCGCCGGGGGCCGTTGCGGAGGACAGCCGGGCAGGTGATGACCTTGCTCCAGACGTCCTGAAGACAGTCTTCCCGGTCCGCTTCGGAGAGGTGGAATCTGCCGAGCCAGGCCCGAATCCAGGGAGTATACAGGTGGTAGAAATGATCCCAGGCTGCGGCGAGCTCGGGTGGAGGAGGCACGTCATGGGCTCGACATTCGAGGTAGGCCCGCAGCTTGAGATAGAGATCGTCCTCGCCAGGCGGCGGGGCCCATGGTGGATCCAGGCCGCTCCGCGGACCCTGGCCGCTCGGAATTACGGATGTCGAGGGACGAGAGATCGGATCCATGACTTTCGACTCCTGAAACGCGGACGGTGCCGAGGCCTCCCCCAGACTCCAGTGAACTATCACCAGGTGCGGGGAACCCGGTTCTCCGTTGGCGCAAGAGCTAGCCGCTCCGCTCCGCACGTGAATTCGCACGAGCGGGCCAACCGGACCCGAAATCAAACCGCCCGCCAGGAGCGGGAAAATGACGGCCTCGCACGGATGATCATGAACGAAGTGGCCGTCATGGCCGGAACCGCTTACCGCATCTCAGTAAGCCAGCCCACTAATCAATAAACTCGACAAACCTGATAATGTCAAGAGCCTGTCCTGTCTCCTGCAGGGCCGTTTCCTTCTCGGACCGGCCGGGAATCGGGGACCGGCTCCGGAGCGCAGGGGAGGTGCCTGTCCGCGTTTCGTGGGCCGGTTCGGTTCTGATCCTGTTCTCAAGGATACCCGACCCGGGTCACAACCTTCCGACCGCCACGGTATGGAATTCGCTTTCCAGATCGCCAGGATCCATCGCCGGATCGGGTATCCTTGAGAAAAGGATCGCGAGAGGAGTCCCCGCGGAGAGTGTTGCGATGAGCCGACGAGCCGAGCTGGACGAGCATCAAAGCCTCTCCTCGTACGAGGCCGAGCAGGTCGGCCGGATCGCCGCCTGGAAATCGCAGCCGCCCAACCCGCTCTCAGAACTCTGGAAGACCGTCGCGGGGGCAGGGGCCAACCTCGTGGAGAAGGTGATCCCGGACCGGCTCGCCGAACTGGCGATCATTCAGGCCGACGACGTCGCCGAGACCCTCGCCAGCCGTCGGGAGGTCGAGCGGCGGGCCGGAGTCAAGGACCTCGGGGAGCTGCACCACCGCCCCCTGGAAGAGTGCGATCGGATGGCCGAACAGGTCGGGATGACCGCCCTGGCGATCTCGACGGTCGAGGGCGCGGCCACCGGCGCCGGCGGCGCCTTCACGACACTGATCGACGTCCCTATTTTGTTCACACTCGCGCTTCGGACGATCCGAAAGATCGGCTATTGCTACGGCTATCCGCTGGAAGGCCGGCGCGGCTCGGCGACCGTCAACGGCGTTCTGGTTGTGGCGCTCTCGGGCTCGCTGGAACTCCGGCGGACCCGGCTTCATCGGCTCCGCGAGCTGGAAGACCTCATCATCGAGGAGACCGAGGAAGATGTCCTGACCGACGAGGCCCTCTCGCTTTTGTTCCAGTTGGAGGTCTTCGAGGAGATCCCGGGACTGGGAGCCATCTCCGGGGCCCTTTTGAACGCGGCATTCCTGCGACGGGTGGACGTGACCGCGCGGCGGATCTTCCAGGAGCGCTGGCTCCGCGACACCGGCAAGGTCGCTGAAATCGAGCCGGCCGAGGCTCATCCCCGATTGCTGGCACCCGGAATCTCGGGGGCGCTGGGACGGCTGGCCTACTCGGGAATGTATGCCCTCGGCTTCAGCGCGGCACTGCCGGTCTACGCGGTCTCGGCACTGGCCAGACCAATGGGAGACGCGCTCGGCAATGGCCTGCGCGATGTCGGCCGATCGGCCGAGAGCCGCTGGGACGACCTGATCGCCCGTCGATCCCGACGTCGGGCGACCGCCTCCACCTGATCGCCGGGGATGGAATCGACGGACGATTCCCTATCTCACCATGCACACAGGCATCCATTCTTACGAGACGGGGACCTGGGATTCCTCCATTTCCCTCCACCCCTTCCGGTCCTGACCTCGGGCGGATCTTCCGGAATGGAATGGCCCTCGCCGCCGCTCTCCGTCCGCCGTTGGTCCCATTCGCCGTGGATCTCAGGCGCTCTGTCTCGCCCTGTTATCCCTATTTCCTACCCCGCTCGCCCGGGATTGGCCCAGATCCTGGGATGCCATTGTGCGGCGCAGCTCTCCAATACCAGACTTTTACATCCCGATAGTCCCGCCGCATTTCATGCGAGATGAGAATCGTTCCTGTAGGACTTGTGGAACGGATCGAGAAAGGTTATTTCTATCGACCTCGGGGATATTCTCCGTCCGATCCCTGTTTGTTGTCGCGAGGCGATAAGATTCGGAAGAATTCGAGAACTCTGTCCGTTTTCCTGGTCAATCGGCAATGGACAGGGAGCAGGGACGGCGGTCGAAGGCCCTGTGGTCTCGCCAGCGTTGGAACCGTCCGCCACTTCCTTTCGCTGGAGAGGCTGGGCGGCGGACCTCGGCATTCTATTCTGGGCACTCCGAGACCAGGACGGCCCCTGGACGCGTGGCGCACCTCTGATTCGACGTGCGCACCATCATGCACCTGAGGAGATTCTCGATGACGACGATTCGCGTTGGCACTCTTGCCGGTCTGGCGGCCTTGCTGCTGGGCTCTCCGGCCGGCGCCGCGAGCATCACCCCGATTAAAACGGTGACGGCGAACGGCTACACGTTCATCAACTTCGATGGTCCGACTCCCAACGTCGGGGGGACCACGATCGATGGGATCTCGAACACCGGGACCGTGGTCGGGTTCACGACGGCCGCCAACGGCAATCTGACGAACTTCACCGCCAACCCCGTGACCGGCACGTCGGCCACGCTCCTGACCCCGCCCCTGGGGACGGCCGCGATGGCGAACGGGATCAACAGCGCCGGGACCATCGTCGGGTTCGACGGGAATAACAACGGATTCTCGCTCGTCAACGGGACGGCCTCACCGCTGATCGGCGGCGGCTACACGCCCGCGATGGCCTTTGGGATCAACGACAAGGGGATGATCGTCGGCCAGTACACGACCGGCGCGTCGACGCCGGGCTTCCTTCTGAATGGGATCACAACGACGACCATCGACGCTCCAAAAGGGACGACTGCGGACACGGTCAACGCGCAGGGGATCAATAACAACGGGCTGATCGTGGGCTTCTACGTCGGCAACGACGGGCAGGACCACGGTTTCACGGCGAGCACGTCGTCGGCGTCGAGCGGCCACATCACCGGGACCGCGGTGGCGGACCCGACGATCCCGAACGTCCCCGGTGAGCCGGGGGCGACGTTTGTCTTCTCGCAGATTCTGGGGGTCAACGACAGCGGGATGGCGGTGGGATACTACGGCGACTCGACCCTCAGCCAGCACGGCTTCCTCTACAATACCATCACCGGGAAGTATACCTTCTTCGACGATCCGAACGTCGCGTTCCACAACGGCGTCGAGGTCACGCAGATCACCGGGATCAACAATTCGGGCGAGATCACGGGATTCTACACCGACGGCAACGGAGTCTCCCACGGCTTCGTCGCCTTCGCCGCGGTGCCCGAGCCTGGTTCGGTGGTCCTGCTCGGGATCGGGGTCATTCTGGGCGTTGGATACGCTCGCCGTCGCGTGGGACGAGCCTCGGTTCGCTGAGAGGCTGTGAAAGAATCGATTCCAGATTCCAGATGGACGTTATGGCGGCAAGAAAGTAGGTCAGGCTTTCCAGCCTGACCTTTTCGAGCGGGTCAGGCTGGAAAGCCTGACCTACTTGAGCTTCTTCCTCCTACGCAATAAGTCTCAGGGCCGCAAGGCATTCTATTTATGGGATCTCGAATAGGGATAGGAGTTACGGAGTTGGGGTATCCGAAGATCCCCCGCTGTCGAACTGCGGTACGCTGACGGGATGGGAAGGGCCAACTCGCTTACCGGCTCGTTGCTATTCCGCCTGCCTTGACATCCGTTCGACGGGCCGGCAAGCCTACTGGAAAGCGAGCGGGCCTCATCTCCGGCCGAGTCGATCCACATCTCAGGCATCAACGCAAAACAACAGATCCCGAGGTGGCCTGCGCCACCCCGGGACCCGCATTCTTCGGTGGCGATCACGAGCATCCCATGCTGTTGCCGCAATTGAAGCAGCGGTAGCAGGTGCCGCAGCGGACGGTCAATGCGCCGCAGTTGTCGCAGGGCGGGGCGTCGCTCTGGAAGTGGGCGAACTGGCGGTCCTGCTCGCCGAGGCCCGCGTCCACGCTCAGCTCGCCGGCAGCCAGGCGCGATTCACTCGACTCGGGGGGAGCCGAGTGGTGGCGGCTCGTCCCCATCTCGGCCTCGGCGTGCTCCAGGTCGGCGATGGTCGCGGTCCGGTGGCCGTTGACCTTCAGCACCGGCATCACGGGCGTCGGCTCGGGCTCGGGGGTCGACCGCTTCGGCGCGTTGGCCTCGCGGTAGCCGGGGATGAACTCCATCCCCATCCACCGGAAGATGTAGTCGGCGATGCTCTTGGCGATCGGGATGTCCGGGTTCTTCGTGAAGCCCGCGGGCTCGAACCGGCTGTGGGCGAACTTGTTGACGAAGACCTCGAGCGGGACCCCGTATTGCAGCCCGATCGAGATCGCCGTGCCGAGGACATCCATCAGTCCGCCGATCGTCGAGCCCTCCTTCGCCATCGTGATGAAGAGCTCG
>DAIDJI010000169.1 GCA_027451455.1 Planctomycetales bacterium
GGCGGCGGATCCGGGCGGACGTTCACGATGGACCTGGTCTGCGGGAACCTCGGCGTGTCGGCCGACCTGCCGACGGCCATCGGATTGGCCCATCGGCATGGGTTCGAATCCGTGGCACCGGATGCCGGTTATCTCGGGCGGCTCCCGGAGGGCCGCATCAGCTCGGCGTCGTCGCTCTTGATGCAGACGTTCGCCCCGGCCTCGGTCAGCAGCGCCGCGTTGAACGGGATCGCGTCGTACGCCTCGACCTTGTACGCCCACCAGTCGGAGAACGTCGATGCGCTGGCGCCGTGGGCCGCGATCTCGGCGGCGACCTTGTAGCCTTCCAGGACGTGCTGGAGCGACTGCACCCGAACGCCGTATTTCTGGGCCGTTCGGAGGAGCATCAGAATTTCGTCGCTTCGATAGCAATGGCTGTGAATCCGGATCTTACCGTCGAGGATATCGGCGAGGGCTTCCAGCCTGAGATCGACGCGAGGCGGCGGCACCGGCCGGCCGTTCGCTTCTTTTTGCGCGTGCTTGTAGCCGTTCCACATGGCCCGGTAGGCGCGGGCCTCCTCGAAAGCTTTCTCGATGACCGCCTCGACGCCCATCCTCGTGTTCGGGAAGCGGCGCGGCGATCGGGTGACGTTCTCGCCGAGGGCGAACTTCACGCCCTGGGGTCCGTGCCGGATGATGAGGTCGCGTCCCGGCCGGCCGTACTTGAGCTTGGCGACGGCGTCCTGACCGCCGATCGTGTTGGCCGATCCGTGCAGGAGTCGGGCGGTGGTTGTCCCGCCGGCGATCGCCCGGTAGATCCCGATGTCGTCTCCCGTCACGACGTCCTTCACGCGCACCTCGGGCACAACCGAGAGACTTCCCTCATTCACACCACCCTGGATCGCGATGTGCGAATGCGTGTCAATGATGCCCGGCATCGCGACCAGACCGGCGGCCTCGATCACCTTCACGCCCTCGGGCGCCTTGATGTCCTTGCCGACGGCCTGGATCTTGCCGTCTCGCACCAGGATCGAGCCTTTGGGAAGGGTCCCCCGGGTGACGGTCAGGATGGTCGCGTCCTTGATGAAAACATTCCCACCGGTGTGGAGGGTCGGCTTGCGGTCGGAGTCGAGCTCCGAGGGGGCGTCGGTGAACGGCTTCTCCTCGGCCTTTTTCTTGGGCTCGGCTTTTTTCTCGTCCTTTTTCGGCTCGACCTTTTTCGGCTCATCCT
Organism: Planctomycetales bacterium; assembly: GCA_027451455.1. GTDB lineage: Bacteria > Planctomycetota > Planctomycetia > Isosphaerales > Isosphaeraceae > JAKAUH01. The sequence goes on from DAIDJI010000169.1 coordinate 1,211, forward strand.
TCTTCGGCTCGTCGGTCCTGGCGGAATCGCTCCCCTTCGAGCGGCCTCGGGCGCCCTTGGCCTTGGGTTGCGAGGAATCCTCGGGCTTGATCTCGAACTTGAGACCATCGACGAGGACGTATTTGACCTTGGCCTTCTCGTCGGTGAACGGTGCCGAGATCACGACGATGTGCCCGAGCTTGCCGGGCTCGATCGAGCCGAGCCGGCCTGAAACGCCCGCGATTGTGGCGGCGTGGGTCGTGAGGGCGGCGAGGGCGTCGTCGGGCTTCAGTCCGGCCTCGACGAACTTTCGGAGGTTGGCCGGGACCGAGTCGAGGCGGTCGACGCCGTCGGTGGCGAAGGCGAACGGAACACCTGCTTCCGCCAGTTTCGCGGCGGTGGCGAGTTGCTCCCTCCACTTATCGTGCCGCTCCTTCAGAACGCGGAGCGGGGCCTTCCGGTCGGCGGCCTTCTGCTGGCGGTAATCGGAGTCGGGCGGGACCTTCGGCTCCTCGGGAACGGTCAGCCGGAGGACGACCGGGACATGGTACGCCTTGAGCCGGTCGACGACCTTGCCGGCCTCGCGACCGCCGACGATCACCGCCGACGTTCCGAACTCCTCGGCGAGGTCGAGCGCCCGGTGGATTTCGTCCTCGGTGTTGGCCTCCCACCAGACCGGCAGTTTCTTCGAACGGGCCGAGGCGAGTGCCTGCAAGGACGGGTCGAAGGGGGGTCGCGGGCCGCCGTGTTTTTCGGCGAACGCTTCGCGTTCTTTTTGATGATTCGCGTCGAGCATGGCCTGGCGGAGGTGGGCGATCGAGCCCATCAAGACTCTCGGATAGGGGTTCTCGACCGGGCCTTCGGGCTGGTTGAACATCCGGCGCCGGCCCTGGCCGGGGAACCCTGCTGGCGTCTCGGTTTTCGTCGCGGGCCCGGCCGGCTCAAACGGTGGCGCTGGATTGATGTGGAGCGCAACGGGAGCGGCGATGATGGCGTCTCGGCGAGGGAGGCCGCTCAGGCTCGCCAGCGCGCTCTGACCGGTCGCGATGGCACCGGCGGGGGCCGAGACGAAGTCGGTGAAGCCGAGGCGTCGGCGAGGCTCGGCCAGCTTCTCGTCGAGTTCGAGCACGCCCGCGACCTCGAATTCGGGGGTCAGGCCGCGTCGGTTGTCGGACGGGGTGGAGGCCAGCGGCGACTCGGCCAGCTCGACGAGCCGCCCCCGGCCGGTGGAGGATCGCTCGACTCCCGTTTTCTGACCGACGGTCGTATAAAGGTCGAGGAACCCGGGATAGACGACCATCCCCTTGCCCTCGATCGTCTCGGCATCGTACGGGACCTTGATGTCCTTGTCGGGCCCGACCGCCTCGATCACACCCCGGCGGACGACAACCGTTCCGGGCTCGATGATCTTTCCGGGTGCGGCGACAACCTTCGCCCCTCGGATGGCATAAGCGGCCGGATAGGTCCCGGTTCCGATCGCGGTGGTCGGGTCGTCGGCGGCGAGGCCGAGTCCGACCATCGCCAGCATTCCTGTCCCGATGGCGGCGATCCGCCATCGCCAGCCGATCCCGTCCATTTGCGAGCGCCTCATGGATATGCGTCCTTCGATGAGAATGTAAGATCGGCGAGCGACCGGGAGCGATCCCACCGGCGAGCAGGCCGGACCGGTTCACTCGCCAATCGTCGGTCGCGATTGGAACGGGAGAGGTCGCGACGATTATAATAGCGACGTCGCGGTCACGCACGCCCCCTGGGCCGAGCCGCTTGTCAGGTTTGAGGGGGATCGACTAGACTCGGATTCGGAAGGTCCGAGCCGGGCCGCAGCTCGCTGGCCCGCCGGACCACTCGGTCCCTGGCGGATGTGGAGGAGACGCGCCGATGTCGCGACGGATTCCCCTGGCACTGGCGATGATCGCCGCCCTCGGCCTTCTCGGCTGGCAGGCCACCCGGGCCGCCAAGCCCAAGGACGAGATGCTCGAGCTCTACGGCCTTTTTGTCGACGCCGTGGAGAAGGTCGAGGCGAACTATGTCCGGCCCGTCTCGCGTCGCGAACTGCTCGAATCGGCGCTCGAGGGGATGCTCCAGCAACTCGACCCGCATTCCACCTACTTCAGCGTGAACGACGCTCCGGGCTTCCGCCGCCAGATCGAGGGCGAATTCGGCGGGATCGGTATCCAGGTGGACGTCGATCCCGAGACGCTCCGCCTCCGCGTCGTCGCGCCGATGGTCGGCACGCCCGCTTACGACGCCGGGATGCTCGCCGGCGACCAGATCCTCGAGATCGACGGCCAGAGCGCTGAGGGAATGAGCCCGGATAAGGCCGTCGAGGTCCTTACCGGTCGTCCCGGAACCGACGTCAAGCTCAGCGTCCTGCACGAGGGCTCCGAGGAGCCCGAGACCATCACCATCACCCGGGCGATCATCAAGGTCCCCAGCATCCTCGGCGACCATCGGAAGCCGGACGACTCGTGGGACTTTCTGATCGACAAGGACCGGAAGATCGGCTACGTCCGGATCTCCAGCTTCATCGCGAGCAGCGCCGAGGATCTCCGAAAGGTTCTCGACCAGCTCCAGGAGCAGGGAATGCGCGGGCTGATTCTCGACCTCCGCGATGACCCCGGCGGACTCCTCAGTGCGGCGGTCGAGGTCGCCGACCTGTTCCTCGCCGATGGTGAGATCGTGAGCACCCGCGGCCGGAACACCCAGCCAAGGACCTTCCGGGCCCAGAAGGATAGCCCGTTCGAGGAGGTCCCGATGGTCGTCCTCGTCAATCAGAATTCGGCCTCGGCCTCCGAGATTGTCTCCGCGGCGCTCCAGGATCACCATCGGGCCACGATCGTCGGCATGCGGTCGTACGGCAAGGGGTCGGTCCAGAACCTGTTCGAGCTGGATAGCGGCAACAGCGTCCTCAAACTGACGGTTGCGAGCTACTACCGTCCCTCCGGCGAGAATATCCACCGGTTCCGCAACGCCAAGCCGACCGATCAATGGGGCGTGAAGCCCGACAAGGACTGCGAGGTCAAGCTCACGCCCCGTGAATACGTGGACTGGTTCCGCGCCCGACGCGACCGCGATCTCGCCGCCGGCCACCGCCGTACTCCAACCGAGACGCCCCAGGTCGAGGCTGAGAAAGCGGAGTCGAAGAAGGAGGCCCGGCCGGTCGAGAAGAAGGCCGAAGAAAAGCCGAAGTCCGAACCGCTGAAGAAGGAGGCCGAGAAGGCCCAGACGAAGTCCGGGTCCCGTCGACGTTCGAGCGGTCCGATGGTCGACAAGCAGCTTGATAAGGCCCTGGAAGTCCTCCGAGGCAAGCTCCTCGCCAAGGAGAAGGCCGCCTGAGATCGGGCCTCGCATCCCGAATCGGGTGGAGATAATGGGTTCCAGCGCGCTACTCCTGGCGATCGAGACGACGTGCGACGAGACGGCGGCGGCGGTTCTGGAAGGGCCGCGACCGCCGGGCGTCGGGGTGCCCATCATCCGGTCGAGCGTCGTGGCCTCGCAGGTTGGGCTGCATCGCCGGTATGGGGGCGTCGTCCCTGAGATTGCCTCGCGCGCTCATGTCCGCCAGGTCCTGCCGATGATCGACGAGGCGCTCGCCCGGGCGGGGGTCGGCCTTCGCGATCTCGACGCGATCGCTGTTGCGACCCGCCCTGGGTTGGTCGGTGCGCTGGTGGTTGGGCTAACAGCCGCCAAGTCGCTCGCCCTCGCGCTCGACATCCCGCTCGTGGCTGTCGACCACCTGGAAGGGCACCTGTACGCCTGCCAGCTCGCCTTTCCCGACCGGCAGGTTTATCCGTGCATCGGCCTGGTCGTTTCGGGCGGGCATACCAGCCTCTTCCGGTGCGACGGGCCGCTCGAAACGGCGATGCTCGGCGGGACCACCGACGACGCGGCGGGCGAGGCCTTCGACAAGGTCGCCAGCCTGCTGGGCCTCGGCTATCCGGGCGGTCCGGAGATCGAGCGCGTGGCCCGGGGTCGGAATCCGAAGGCGTTTGCCCTGCCTCGATCCTTCCTTCACGACGATCGGCTGGACTTCAGCTTTTCCGGACTCAAGACGGCCGTTCTCTACGCTCTCCACGGTCCGAACGCCCAGTCGCCCGAGGTCCTGCTCGACGAGGCCGGCCTTGGCGATCTTGCCGCCAGCTTTCAGGAGGCTGTCGTCGACGTGCTCGTTGCCAAGGCCAGGCAGGCTCTCGCTCGATCGGGGCTGAAGCGGCTTGGGGTCGGCGGTGGGGTCGCCGCGAACAGCCGGTTCCGCGAGCGGATCGCCGCGATGGGCGACGCGATCGGCGTCGAAATCTTCATCCCTCCGATCTCACTTTGCACCGACAACGCTGCGATGTCAGCCATCGCCTTGCCCAAGCTCTGGGCCGGACAGGTGGCCGATCTCGACATCGACGTCAGGGCCGGGCTGGTTCGTCCCGGGCGCGGATAATCGGAGGCGCTCGACTCTCGCGGTTCAGCTCCCCCGGGGCCGGCGGCGGACCGGCGTCAGATCGGCCGCCGAGGCCGACTCCCGGCCGGGGACGGGACCCTGGAAGGCTCGCTGCTGCGCCTCCAGCTCACGACGACGGTGCAACGCCCGTGCCTGAACGGCCGGGATCTCGCCTTCCCGACCGCCCTCGGGACGACGATCGAACCGCAGATGGGGTGCCTTCATTCTCGGGCTCTCCGTTGGGCATCACGAGGATACGTCGAATCCGATCGGACACCCACTTTCTTCGGTGGGGATCCTGGCCATAATGTTTTTGCAGAGTGCCCAGGCTGGTTCTTCGGCGGAATTTGACAGGCCGTGAATCGAGGCAAGGGCGACGAAATCTCGGGAAGGGTGGCGCGTCGTCGTCACCCGCTGAGGAGGGAATCGCGACGGCCATGAATGTGCGACCGCTTTGGGCCGGCATCGATGGGATCGTCTTCGACGCCGTGGGAACTTTAATCCAACCGGAGCCCTCGGTGGCTTCGGCCTACACGGCGGCGGCGAGCCGCCAGGGGATCGAGCTGGATCGGGACGAGGTGCGCGCCCGGTTCCGGGTCCATTTCCAGAGCGACGGCGTCGACGCGGGACAGGGGACGTTCTCGACCGACGAGGCGACCGAGCGCCGACGCTGGCGGCAGATTGTCGCCGGAGTGCTCCCGGAACTACCCGACCCCGAGCGCGCCTTCGAGGAGCTCTGGGACCATTTCAGCGATCCGTCTTCCTGGCGATGCTTTCCCGATGTGGCCCCTGCGCTTCAGGTGCTCAGGCAGGAGGGAGTTTCCCTCTGCGTCGGCTCGAACTTCGACGGCCGGCTCCGGGGCGTTGTCCGTGGACTGCCGGAGCTTGCGCCGTGGGTGGACTCGCTGGTGATTTCGTCGGAAGTCGGTTACAGGAAGCCACATCCGGAATTCTTCCGCGCGGCCTGCGACCACCTCGGCCTGCCGCCCGGTCGGGTGATGTGCGTGGGCGACGATGTCGAGAACGACGTGCGGGGGGCGATGCGGGCCGGGCTCTCCGGGCTTCTGCTGGATCGAGAGACCTGCCGTCCGTCCGACCTCCCTCACGTGGCGAACCTTGCCGCGCTGGTGCAATCGCGGCTCAACGGCCATTGAAGCCGGGCGGGCCTTTTGGACGATCAGATAGGGAGACCGGGCGCCATCCCGCGAGTCACGAGACTTGCCTTGCCGGACCGCCTCGAATGGTTTACGATCCGCCCCGGCCTGGATGGCCACCGATGGTTTGCGAGTGCCGGACATCCTGGTTCGACGGACGGCCCGACCGGATTGGTCCGAGACCTCCGCGCGACCTCTCGAATGCCGGTCCCTGCCGACTCCTTTCAGGGAAGAAAGGAAGGAACTCGTGGTCGCAACCGTGGGAGAGCTTGCGGCACTCGTCCGCGGCCGGCTGTTCGGCGACGCCAACGTCGCGATTCAATCGGCTCGACCGGTTGGTGAAGCTGGCCCGGGCGATATCACGTTTATCGAGAGCGAGCGATTCGCCCGCCAATTACGCACCTCACCCGCCTCGGCCGCGATTGTTGGTCCCCATTTTCGCAGGGGAGGGCCCTCACCTGAGGAAGGCCCCTCGCTGGCCCTGATCGAGGTCGAGGATCCGATGGCGGCGTTCCTGGCGGTGCGCACCCATCTAATCGGCGCGGCCCGGCCGCGATGGACGGGCATCCATCCGCAAGCCTGCGTCGCGGCCTCGGCCTGGGTCGGGCCCGACGTGGCGATCCACCCGTTCGCCTATGTCGGCGAGGACGCGACCATCGGCGAGGGCTGCACTCTCCACCCTGGCGCAGTGATCGGCGACGGTTGCCGGCTCGGCCGCGGCTGCATCGTGCATCCCAACGCCGTGCTTTATCCGGGCGTCGTGCTGGGGGATCGGGTCGAGATCCATGCGGGAACGGTTCTGGGCGGCGACGGCTTCGGCTATCGAACGACCAGCGGCCGGCACGTCAAGATCCCGCATTCCGGCCGGCTGGAGATCGGAGACGACGTCGAGATCGGCTCCAATTGTACGATTGACCGCGCCACGTTTGAGGCCACCCGGATCGGCGAGGGAACCAAGATCGACAACCTCGTCATGATCGGCCACAACAACCAGATCGGCCGGCACAACCTGCTCTGCGGGCAGGTCGGAATCGCCGGAAGCTGCCGGACGGGCGACTACGTGATCATGGCCGGTCAGGCCGGGATCAAGGACAACACCATCATCGGCAGCGGCGTGATCGTCGGCGCTCAGGCCGGCGTCCATCGATCGGTCCCCGACGGTCAGAACGTCCTGGGTTCCCCGGCCATCCCGATTCGCGAGCAGCGCCGGCTTTTCCAGATGATCGCCAGGCTTCCGGAGATGCACAAGCAACTCCGTGAACTGTCTGCCCAGATCGCCGCGATCCAGGGCCTCGTGAACGCGGAGACATCGTCGGATTCGGTCTCTGACTCCGACGCCGAGGAGTGACCGCCATGATCCCGACGACACTCCGCAGGCTCCGCCCCACGACAGCCCGAGCCGGGATCGATGAGCCGATCGGCCTGCTCGCCGGCAGCGGGCGATTCCCGATCCTCTTTGCCGAGGCAGCGCGTCGGCAGGGACTTCGTGTCGCCTGTGTCGGCATCCGGTACGAGGCGTCCGAGGAGCTGCGCGACCTCTGCGAATCGTTCGAGTATTACGGGGTGGCTCGACTCGGCGGCTTCATCCGGGCGTTTCGTCGCCTGGGCGCCCGTCGGATCGTGATGGCGGGGAAGATCACCAAGAACGTGATGTATACCCCCTGGCGGATGGTCCAGCTCTGGCCCGACTACCGGACCATCCGATGGTGGTACGACCGCAGCCGCGCCGATAACCGCGATGATAGCCTCCTGCTCGGAGTGATCGCCGAGTTCGAGCGGGACGGCCTGACCTTCGCCTCGGCGCTCGATTTCTGCCCGGAGCTGCTCGTGAAAGAGGGAGTCCTCACCCGCCGCGTCCCCACGGCGGCGGAGCGCATCGACATCGCCTTCGGCTGGGAGCTTGCCAAGGAGATGGGCCGGCTGGACGTGGGTCAGTCGGTCGCCGTCAAGGAGAAGGCGGCGCTGGCCATCGAGGCCATCGAGGGAACCGATCGCTGCATCGAGCGCGCCGGGCAGTTCTGCCGATCCGGCGGCTGGACCCTCGTCAAGGTGGCCAAGCCGCAGCAGGACATGCGGTTCGACGTCCCCACCATCGGCGTGACCACGATCGAGAACCTCCATCGCGCGGGTGCCCGGGTCCTCGCGATCGAGGCCGACCGGACCATCCTCCTCGATCAGGACCAGGTCGTCGCCCTGGCCGACCGATACGGCTTGAGCATCGTCGCCGTCCGTTGATGACGCGAGGACGCCCTCGCCTCCCTTCGACGCGGAAGGGTTACAATACGGTC
>DAIDJI010000170.1 GCA_027451455.1 Planctomycetales bacterium
ACCCGGCGAAGGCCGCGGACTCCCCTTGCGAGTGGGTCGCGACCTGGCGCCGGTCGCGCCGGAGCCGGCTGAAGGTCGCCTTCGGTGGTGATCGCCGATGATCACCGCGAGGCATTCCCCTAAAGATGAGGCCCATGGCGATTCGGCCAGGCCTCTTGAACAGGGGATTGGAGGTCGGGCTGCGCCGACCTCCAATTCATGATTGTTAGGCCGCACCTTGGTCTTCCGGGTATTGTACGGCCCACACCCCTCGGCGAGCGGACTCCACGAGGTCACCGAGCCGAATCGGTACATGCTTCTTCCTCGCCCACCACGGGGGGAAGAGGAGCCAGAGGGGATTGCAGCCCTCCGGCCCGCTGTGATGACACCAGCGGAAGCCACCCATCTCGACCGAGAATTCTTCGGCGAACGTTTCGACCAGTTCCCAGACATCATCGCCGTAGATCCGCAGGTCATCGACGACATCCGTGTCGAGCTGGATCGTCTCGGGTGAGACGCCGGTCCGCTCGGCGACGAGTGCGCGGATGCGGTCTTCAAGATCATCGACTGACATCGCTATGTCCGAGCGGGCTAACGAAGAAGGTTTTATCCGGAGGGCCGGAAGACGGTGGCGCCTCACCGAGTGGCCCCGACGGCCCTCCGGATAAAACCTCGTTGGACTGAGCCGCTTCGTGGTGCGCCTCGCCCTATGGGGATTCGATCCGCGCGTCTCCCCCCTCACCGCCTCAAACGTAGCCTATCAGCCCGCTCTTCCCCGTTCCAGTGCCTGCATGCCGGTCCTTCGGGTTCTGCCGCGGCCGCCTCGTGACGGCTGGGCCCCCTCGTCAGGACGGACTCCCGGCCCTGCGGCGCAGGGAGTCCCTCAGCCACCCATCGCGGTGGCCCCGCCGACCCGTTGCCGCCACCATCCACCACCACGGTCACGACGTATCGAAGCCCCGACCGCGCCCCGCCGACTCCGACCGGCTCCGCCGCCGGCAGCTCCGCGAAGACAGATAAAGGCTCGAGAGCCAAATCGACACGAGTCATAGGCAGCCCTTCTCCCATCCCGAGGCATAATCGGATCGGTACGAAGCAAGCCGGGTGAAGCCCCCGTCAATCCTCGGGTTGGGATTCCGACGGGGGGGCATCCGCCCCGTCCGATGTGCCGGCCGTGCCGCGGAGTCCCTGAGCATCGGGACCGTCGAGGACCAGACGCGGCCTGGCCTTTTTCAGCCGCTTCTCGACATTCTTGATGGGCTCGGCGGGCAGTATGTTCTCCGGGAGCGTCCCACCGATCCGCTCGATCGCCGCGCGAACTTCCCTGCCCACCTGCTCGTGCGTCAGGATGGCCCGCTGTTCGGTTTTCACTCCATCTCGACCCAACTTCTCCCGGGCCTGTGTCATGCGGAACTGGTTAGCGGCCAGCTCGGTCGCGTCCATCCGGTCCATCAGGTTCTCTTTCTCGGCGATGCCCTTTCTCTGCTTGATAGCGCTCTGCCCGCGACCCCCGTACATTCCCTTGTACCCGGCATCGTGAAAGACGCCGAACATCGGGTCTCTCACTCCCGCTTGCCGGGCGGCACCAGAGAGGTTTTTGAATTCCTCCGACGCCTGCCGTCGCAACTCCAGCCGCTCCAGGTCGGCGGCATGGGCGTCGGAGAGTTCCTGGCGTCGGGCCTGGATGGCGAAATACTGCTGAGCGTGCGCGATCTCGGGCTTTCGGGGATCGCCGTTCTGGGCGATCAGGTAGCAACCGAAGCGGGAGAGATGGTAGTCAGTGACCTTGCGCTCGCTCCCCGATCCGAGGCGGACCATTTTGCTGGCGTCAGCAAAATGGTGGTCGCAGACATTACCCGATTGCTCGCAAGAGGTTTGGGCCTTCTTGATGGCTCCCTCAAAGTTCCGCCACTGGTCGTATCCGAGCAACGGCTGGATGTCCCGGGCGCTCCAGAACTCCGCCCCATGCTCGTTCGTTTGCTTCAGGTCCTCAAACGACTTCATCCCGAGGCTGGGAAGCGGTTCATCGCTCATGACCATCTCTCCCAGGATGGATTTCCGACCAGAACCCACCGCACCGTGAACGGGGACGTCACCGTTTGCCCTGGCTTCCACTGGCCGCGATCCGGTCGATCAGCCTCTCTGACCAGGATAAGTCGACAGGAACCGTGGTTTGAGGTTCCTGGTAACTTATCCGGTTCCGAATCGTTTGCGAAGCCAGCCGGATTTTCCCTGGGGCCGTGAACACCCGCCCCGTCCATTCCCAGGAAAATTCGGTGCGCAGGGTCGGTGCCGCCCCTCTTATACTCCGGGAGGGCGGCAGCATCATGGCGAGCGGGACCTTGCGAACGAATCTGAACCACCTGCGCGACCTCTTCGACGCCGGCACGGCCGTCGGCCTCGGCGATGCCGAACTGCTCCGTCGTTACGCCGAGGCGGGCGACGGGGCGGCGTTCGAGGCGCTGGTGACGCGGTACGGACCGATGGTCGCATCGACGTGTCGGGCAATCCTCCGCGATCCGGACGACGCCGAGGATGTCTTCCAGGCGACCTTCCTCGTGCTGGCGCGGAGGGCAGGCTCGATCGGTGCGGGCGAGGCCCTCGGCGGCTGGCTCTATTGTGTAGCGAGTCGAGCGGCGATGCAGCGGAACATCGAGGCGCGTCGAAGGCCGTCGCGACTCTCGGAGACCGACGCCCGGGAGATCCCCGACCCCTCTCGACCCTTGCTCGATTTCGACGTCCGGGCGATCCTCCATCAGGAGCTCGATCGCCTGCCCGATGCCGAGCGGTTGCCGGTCGTGCTCTGCGACCTGGAGGGGCTGACCTACGAACAGGCCGCGGCCCGGCTCGGTTCGACGGCGCCGAAGGTCTATCACCGGCTGGCGAAGGGGCGGAAGCGATTGCGCGATCGCCTCGTCCGACGCGGGATCTCGGCCGGGGCGCTCGGGGCCGCGCTCGACCTCGCCCGGCCGTCCGCGGTCGCGGCCTCGTGGTCGCGAGCGGCGCTCGCGGCGGCGACCGGCGGGACGGTCCCGGCCGGTGTTTCCATCCTGGTTCGTTCCCTGCTCCTGAGCTTGCTCATGAACCGCATCCGGTCGGTGACCGTGGCGGCTGTGCTGGTCCTCGGATCGATGGTCTCGGTCGGGCTCGTCGCCCTCGGAGCGGCCGGGAATGAGCCGTCGGAGCCGTCGCCAACGGTCCTCTTTGAAGCTCTGTCCGACGAGCCGACTCCCAGCTCGCAGCCGACCGAGATAACGGTCGAGGCCCGAGACCTGTTGACCGATGCCCCGATGTCGGACGTGAAGCTCGACCTCTCCATCTGGACCACGACCCAGCAAAAATCCTCGGCGACGACCGACGCCTCGGGCACGGCCCGATTCCCGTTGACTGCCGAGGTTCGTAGCGTCTACATCGGAGCTTCGCGGGATGGGCTCGTCCGCGAGTCGTTTCACTGGAGCCGCAAGGCCGAGGCTCCGAGGCCGCCGGACCATTTTCTCTTCCAGATGGAGAAGGCGACCCGCGTCCGCGGGCGGGTCGTGGACCCAGACGGGAAGCCCGTGGCCGGGGCGACCGTCGTCATCGCGGCGAAGAACACGTATCCGCGGTCGAAGCAGTGGGTCAACTTCAGCTACGAATCGACAAAGACCGACACCGAGGGACGATGGTTGTTCAACGGCGTCCCCGAGAAGCCGGATTCAATCGAACTGGCGGCTTACGACTATCTCCACCTGGCCGAGTGGCCGTACAGCGATAGCTTCTACCTCGAAGCCTTCCAGCCGCTCGCTGCCTTGCGAGACGGATCGGCGACCCTCCAGCTCCCACCGCGCGGGACGACCATTGAGGGGACGGTCGTCGATCCCGACGGCCACCCGGTCGCGGGCGGTTACGTCACAATTGGAGACGCCGGAGGTTACGCGAACCGAATCCCTCCGATCAAGGTGGATGACCGAGGGCGGTTCCGACTTGGAATGAAACCAGGGACGAACACGAGTCTCTTGGCCCGAAGCGCCGGGTTCGGCCCGGCCCGGGAAGCGATCGGGGTCGGACGCGAGCCGCAACGGATCGCACTCCGGCTCCAGCGGGCGCACTCGGTGAGCGGCCAGGTGGTCGATCCCAAGGGAAAGCCCATTGCCGGCGCAGCCGTGGGCGTCCGGTCCTGGCGCGGCGGGGAGAGTCTCCAGCTCGACCTGAAGACCGACGCCGAAGGGCGGTTCACCTGGAACGAGGCGCCGGGCGATGAGGTCAAGGCCGATGCCTCGGCAGTGGGGTACGCCACAACGCAAGGCGTCTCGCTGCACCCCGGCGCGTCCGTCAAGATCGTGCTGAAACGGCCAACCACGATCAAGGGCACCGTCGTCGATGCCTCGACGGGTCGGCTGATCCCGACGTTCCGACTCGGCATCGGCACGGTCTGGCACCGTACGGAGCGTCTCATCTGGCAGCATGGGGACGACATCGACAGGGAGGCGAAGAAGACGCCTGGCGCCTTCGAGTACACGCTCCACGAACGGGCCGACCAGTACAACCTACGGGTCTCCGCCGACGGCTATCTCGCCGCGGATTCCGGACGTTTTCCCGGGGATGGCGAGCCTCGTTCGTTCGCGTTCCGACTGGTGAAGGCGGAGCCGGTCCGCGGGATTTTGCTCGGTCCCGACGGCTCCCCGGCGGTCGGTGCGATTGTCTTTTTGGTCCCGGCGGAACAGCCTGACACGATCGATTACGTTGACCTCCGCAACGGTGAGATCGAGGACCGCGAGACCTGGCCGGAACATCGATCGAAGGTCGGGTCAGACGGCCACTTCACGCTCGCGCCGCAACGGGGGAACTTTGCCCTCGTGGCGACCTCGGATGCCGGTTATGCCATCGTCCACAGTCGCGATCTTCCCGAGGATTACACGATCCAGCTCCAGCCATGGGCGTCGATCACCGGCACCATCAAGATCGACGGCAAGCCGGCCGCAAAGGAGATGCTTCTGGCCAATGATGAGGACGACGGAAGGCAGGTCTTCGGCGAGCCCCGACTCGACATCCGGTATAACGTGCTGACCGACGTCGATGGTCGTTTCGCTCTGCGGCGGGTCATGGCGGGTCGGCGACGACTCAGCCGCATGAGTCCCAACGGAGCAGAACGGCGGTTCTTCCACGTCCCGATGGCGACGATCGACGTCGAGCCCGGCCGATCCTACTCGCTGCGAATCGGCGAGTCGGGGCGCCTCGTCACGGGAAAGCTCGAGATACCCACGAATCAGAATACAATGGTTCGCAAGGCATCCATCGAGCCGAATGGTCGGGCACTTTCTTACGGCGTTGAGGTGCTGGAGAAAGGGCGATTCCGAGCCCTCGATCTTCCGCCCGGAACGTACACGATGAAGATCGCGCTCCACGAGCCGCCCCATCCGAATGCCTGCGGCTGGGGACGGCTGATCGCCGCGTATGAACGGGAGTTCTCGGTCAGCGGATCGTTCGAGGATCCGCCGCTCGACCTCGGCACGATCGCGCCCCGAGAACTGGACGGCCGGACGCTGAAGGTCGGCGAGAGGGCGCCCGGCTTCGCTGTGAAGACCCTCGACGGCACGGAACGGACCCTCACCGACTTCCGCGGAAAGTACGTCCTGCTCGACTTCTGGGCGACCTGGTGCGCCCCCTGCATCGCCGAGGTGCCGAACCTCTCGGCGTTGCAACAGGCGTTCGGCTCCGATCCGAGGTTCGCGATCCTCTCGATGAGCCTGGATGAGAGGCCGGACGACATCAAATCCTTCATCGCCTCGGAAAAGATGACCTGGACCCAGGCATGCGTCGGCCCCGATGCGGCGGTCGTCGCCGACTACGGCGCCACGGCGATCCCCTCAACGTTCCTGATCGGGCCCGATGGAACGATCGTGGCGTCAGGGTTGCGGGGGGATGCCCTCAAAGCGGCGGTCGAGAAGGCCCTCCGTGGCGGTCGCTGAGCGGTCTACTGGTGGAAAAAATCTCCACGCCCGCGGAATCATTGAATGATCTCCATGTATTTGATAAATATAAATGCCGTGAAGTCAGCAGTTACATTTCCATAATTTGCATCGAATGGAGTGGATAAAACTCGGAACCCAATCGAGACTCGAAAGTAGCGAATCTGATGTTTTCGCCGGAGATTCGGGGGAATGTCCCCTCTTGGAAGTCTTGCTGAGTCTCGCTGAGTCCCATTGGTGAATACCTTGGCGAGGTCCGTCGGGGCGGCCGGGGAGATGCGGCGGACCGAGGTCGGAGAGGCGCCCTGGCTCACGACTTCGTCGATCGCGCTGGACCGCATCCTGTGAAGGCCAACCTCGAGCCACCTGGAGATCCGCCCATTTTTACCGGTGAATCACGCCCGGAGTCGGGCGAGCGAGGGATGATCGAGGAGGCGAAAGGTCTGCGCCAGTGCTGCGATCGACTCGCCCCGCTGCTCGATCTGATCCTCGTCAATCGGTCCGAGCCCGCCAGCCGCCGCACCCGAGAGATACTCGACCCGATCTGGAGCGATCCGCATGAGGCGGGCACAGGTAGCGTCGACGGCCGGCAGGTTCGTTCCCATCACCAGAACGCCCGACGCCTTCGGGGTCCCCATGATCGGCCCGTCTCCCTCCATGCCAACGATCCCGTCGACGATCGCCAGGTGAGGGCCGACCGCTGCGTTGATATCCAGGATCGATCCGGGAATCCCGGCGTGGTGCAGGACGTTCTTCGGCCAGCCGTAATAGACGCCCGGCATCACGCCGAAGAGGTTCTTCATCGAGAGCGTCACGCCGGCCCAGTGGTGCGTCTTCATCTTGGGCATCGAGACGATCCAGTCCATCTGTGCGAGTGTCGCGGGGAGCGCGAGATGCGAAAGAATGGTTCTTCGAAAGCGGTTCGGCACCACGATCAGGTCGTCGTGGTTGAGATCGACGAATTCCAGCCGATCGCTTTGAAGGACATCATCCAGACCGGACTGTTCGAGGACGAGCTGGGCATCTCGGCAATGGCCAGGCCCCTCGGCGACAACCACGCGAGAGGCGCCGAATCCCCGGAAAACCTCAGCCGCCGCTCGGACGACCGACGGGTGGGTGTTGATGTGCGGCGACTCGGAGTCGGGCTCGACGAGGTTCGGTTTGAGCAAGACCGATCGGCCTCGGATCAATCCCGGGCCGATCCCCAGTTCGGCGAGGCCGGATCGAAGAATTCTCTTCAGGTCCAGATCATAAGAGGGGGCCTGCGCGATCAGGGTGGCGGCCCGCGTGTTGCCTGTCTCATTGCGAACGAGCTTCGCTCCCATTCCGGCCGCCACGGCGGCGCCGGCACCTGTTAGGAAGGCTCGGCGTTCCATGTTTTCGGCTCCATGTGGGAGGACGTCAAAACGGAGAGGTGTCCGACGCCGCCATCAAAAGAAGGCCAAGGCCCAGGGTCGAGTCAGGCCGGGCAAGAGAGCGATCGGCCGCCTCCGCGAGCCAGCCCTCGGCCTCGATCGGAGCGGCACTGTGGGCTCTCAGTCCGAGGACCCCCCAGCCGAGCGAGGCGGCGGCGCGGATCGTCGGCAGAGTCCGTCGGAGGTAATCGATCGCCGGTCCGACGACACGGCCATCTCCGGGAGCACCCCGAGCCATCGCCAGCAAGGCGAGACCGGTCGGACCGGGCTGAGGCCGGAGGGCCTGGCCGAAGACGCTCTTGTTGCCATAATTCCAGCCTCCCGCTGGGATGGCCCGGTCGACAACGACCGCGAGCCCGGCCCGTGCGCGAGGATGGTCGCCGAGACCCTCGCCGCGAAGGGCGAGGATGGCCATCGCGGTCGGCTCGAGCCAGGAATGGGTCCCCACGACCCAGGGCCAGCCGATCAAGGAGGGATCGTGGCCGAGAACGTGACCCGCCTCCTGGCTTTTTGGGATTCGCTTGCCCGCGATGCGGAGGAGCCAGTCCCTGGCAAGCTGTCGAGGCTGGTCGTACCTACTGAGGCTTTGCCAGACAAGCATCGCGTAAGGAGTGGTCCAGCCCGGTGCTGACTCCGCGGGCACGGCCGGCACGGAACCGCCCTCGTGCTGGAGTTGGGCCAGCCAGTCGCCGGCCGAACCCAGGCCGTCTCGACGATTGTCTCCGGCGGAGAGCAATGCGAGCACCGCCGTCGCGGTCGGCTCCGCGGCAGGCATCCCGCCTCGACGATAGCTCCATCCGCCCTCGGGACTGCGCCGATCTTGGAGTTCTTTTCGAGCCCGGGCGATCCATTCTGCACGCACGGCCTGATACTCCCCGGGCCGACCCGTATGGTGAGCCTCCTTTATGAATCCTAGAACACGATCGGGGATCATGCGGAATCCGACAGAGTCGACTAACGCCACGGGATGATGCGGTTCGGCAACGCGTGGCTCGCTCTTTGACAGTCCCCGGTTCTACGACCTAGGGTTCGGATGAGCCCGGTGATTCCAGTAGTGAGGTCCGCAACGCCGAGAGGCGAATCGGGGACTTCACGATGGCCGGGTCACCCGAATCTCTCCGGTGGACCTCGTCCACCACCCATCCCGCCGACAGACTGTTCGATGGAAAGGAAATCGAGATGAATGGCATCCTGGCCCAAGTCCGACGATTCCTGGTGAGCGAGGACGGCCCAACGGCCGTCGAGTACGCCGTGATGCTGGCGTTGATCGTGGTCGTCTGCGTGACCGTGATCAAGAACCTGGGCACGAGTATCAGCGGAACCTTCAGCTCGGTACAGAGTACGCTGGGCGGTACCAGCGGCTCGTAATCGAGCCGCTCGCTCGAGGAGATTTGAGCCCGGCCTCGCACCGGGCTCGCCTCGCCGCGACGCGACGCCACGCTCTACCGAAGGAGTACTTCCCATGTTGCACCCGCTCGGGAATCGAGTTCGGGGTTTCCTGGCGAGCGAGGACGGCCCGACAGCCGTCGAATATGCGGTCATGCTGGCCCTGATCGTGGTCGTCTGCATCACGGTCCTCAAGAATCTGGGCACGAGCATCAGCGGAACCTTCAGCACCGTCCAGAGCACGATCGGCGGGACGTCCTCAGGCTCGTGATCGCCGGCCGAACGTCTTCAGGTCTCAATCCCGTCGGAATTTCCAAGG
>DAIDJI010000171.1 GCA_027451455.1 Planctomycetales bacterium
CCGACGAGGCGCTCGCCCATCGCAAGATCGCCAACGTCCTCGACCGATCCGGCCGGTTCCGCCAGGCCGAGCCGCATTATCAGAAGGCGCAAAAGCTCGCGCCCCGCGACCCGAAGGTCTGGAACGACTCGGGCTACAGCGCCTACCTTCAGGGTCGATGGGACGAGGCCGAGCGGTCGTTCCGGACCGCGATGAAGCTCGCCCCCGGCGACGCCCGAATCCGGACCAACCTCGGCATGACCCTCGGCGCTGCTGGGAAGTCTCAGGAGGCACTCGGCCTGCTGAGCGCCAACGATGGCGAAGCGATCGGGCACGCGAACCTCGGCTACCTGCTCGCCTCGACCGGACAGAATCAGCAGGCCCGCCAGGAATACCAGGCGGCGCTCGCGATGCGTCCCGATTTGCAGCTTGCCACCCAGGCGCTGGCGCAGCTTGACCGGCAGGAGCAGGCGGTTGCCGCCGAGCGTCCGGATACCGCGATCGCCCAGAACACCAGGCCGGTTCCAGCGGCCCGGGTCGATGACGAGGTCGTGCGGACGTCGGCCGCGCCGATCGTCAACATCCCGATCCCGCCTCCTCCGCCCTTGCCTTCGGCTTCGGCTTCGGGTGATCCAAACTGATCCTCGGGCCCGGTTCGGTCCGGGTCCGGTCAATCGCGGCCGTTGGGGGCGACGAGCGGGTCGTAGAACCTCGGCCGGCGGTCGCGAATCCGGTTGATCTCGTGACGACCGGGGACACGAACCAGGTGTTTCTGTCGGGCGATCGCCGGGTTGACCTCGGCGAGGAGGATCTCCTCCGAATCGCCGCCGGCCTTCGCCAGGACGCGTCCGGTCGGATCGACGATCGAGCTGCACCCGATGAACCGGAACCCGCTCTCCTCGCCGACGCGGTTCACGGCCATCGCGTAGACCGTGTTCTCCATCGCGCGGGTCGGCATCTGGTGCTCGGCGGCGCATTCCGAGTGGGTCGGCCAGTTGGTCGGCAGCACCAGCAGGTCGGCGCCGAGGAGCGAGAGAATCCGGCCGCTCTCGGGGAACGTGCCGTCGTAACAGATGTGCATACCAACCCGGAGACCGCCGGCATCCTGGACGGCGAACGGCCGATCGCCCGGGTTGACGAACATATCAATGCCCAGGTAAGGCAGGTGAATCTTCCGATAGGTCCCGACGACGCCCGAGGGACCGGTCAGGACGCAGGCGTTGAAGAGGCGCGATCCGTCGCGCTCGAGCAGGCCGAAGATGGCGTGGCAGTTCCGCCTGGCGCAGGTGGAGACCACCCTTTGCACTTCGGGCCCGTCGATCGCGACGGCGTGGGCCAGGCCCTCTTCCCGGCTGGCGAAGCCGTAGCCGGAGAGGGCGCACTCGGGGAAGACGACGAGGTGTGCCCCTGACCCGGCGGCCTCGGCCAGGCGATCGACGATGACGTCGAGGTTCTGGTCGAGCCGGCCGAGTTGGGGGTTCATCTGGACGCCGGCCACCCGGAAAATCGTTGGTGATTCCAAGGTCGATTTACCCCAGCTTGATCGTGACGGTCTTCAGTTCGGTGTAATGCTCGAGCGCCGCCTCGCCGTTCTCGCGGCCCTGGCCCGACATCTTGAACCCGCCGAACGGCGTGTTCGAATCGACGACGTGGTAGCAGTTGACCCAGACGGTGCCCGCCTTGACCTTCTTCGCGAAGAGGTGGGCCTTGTCGAGGTTGCGGGTCCAGATGGCGGCGGCGAGGCCGTAGTTGGTCCGGTTGGCCCGATCGATGACCTCGTCCACGCCCTCGAACGGCAGGACGCTGACGACCGGCCCGAAGATTTCGTCGCGAGCGATCGCCATCTCGTCCCGGACGTTGTCGAAGATGGTCGGCTGGACGAAGAATCCGTCGGTGCCGACGCGCTCGCCGCCGGTGATCAGCCGGGCGCCTTCCTTCTCGCCGAGCTGGACGTAGTGGAGGATCTTGTCAAGCTGCTCCTGCGAGACCTGCGGGCCCTGTTCGGTCTTGGGGTCGAGGGGGTCGCCGATGAGGCGGCCCTTGGCCTTCTCGGCGAGGCGTTCGACAAACTCCTCGCGGATGCTCGATTCGACGAAGAGCCGGCTGCCGGCCGTGCAGCACTGGCCGCCGTGGAAGTAGATCGCGTGGAAGGCTCCGGCGACGGCGGCATCGAGATCGGCGTCGGCGAAGACGACGTTGGGGCTCTTGCCGCCCAGCTCGAAGGTGGTGCGCTTCAGCGTATCGGCGGCGGCCTTCTGGATGATCTTGGCGGTATCCACGTGGCCGGTGAAGGCGATCTTGTCGACGTCCGGGTGGTTGACAATCGCTGCGCCGGTGGTCTCGCCCATGCCATTGAGGATGTTGATGACACCGGCCGGGAGGCCGGCCTCCTGGGCCAGTTCGGCCATTCGGAGGGCGGTCAGCGGGGTTTGCTCGGCGGGCTTCATCACGATGGTGTTGCCGCAGGCGAGGGCCGGGCCCCACTTCCAGGCGAGCATCAGCATCGGGAAGTTCCAGGGGATGATCTGGCCGACGACGCCGACCGGCTGCCGGAGCGTGTAGCAGAAGATGTTGCCGCGGACGGGGATCGTCCGGCCCTCGACCTTGTCGGCCCAGCCGGCATAGTAGCGGAGCGTGTTGCAGACGCCCTCGACGTCTCCCTTGGAGTCGGCGATGGTCTTGCCGCAGTTGAGCGATTCGAGCGCCGCGAGCTCGTCGGCGTTCTGCTCGACGAGGTCGGCGAGGCGGGCCATCAGCCGGCCGCGATCGGCGGCGTCCATCGTGCTCCACGGTCCCGATTCGAGCGCCCGACGAGCGGCACGGACGGCGCGATCGACGTCCTTCGCGCCGGCCGCGGCGACACTCGCGATGGGATGGCCGTTGGCCGGGTTATAGGTCTCAAACGAGCCGCCGTCGATCGGGTCGACCCAGTGGTTATCGATGAAGAGCTGCGTCCGCCGGATCTGGGGCCCGGCCGCGGGCTTCGCGGTCTTCTTCGCCGTTGTGGTCGCCATGAGCGTCGTTCCTTGGTGAAGATCGGGAGGAGGGATTTCGTCGCCCCGGAGGAGGTCATGGTCGTCGCGCAGGAGGGCGATGTCAACCCCCCGCGAATCCGGGGGCCGACCGCCCGCTTGCCCCGGACGGCTCGCTCTCCCCACAATGGGGCCTCGAAAGGAACCGATGCCGATCCCGCCGCGATGAGGGGCGACCGCCATGAACTTGCGATTCCTCTGGCCGATGCTGCTGATCGGATCCCTCGCCAGTGCGAGGGCCGCGGAACCGACGTTCGAACGCGTGATCGGCCCCGAGGTTCCAACCGGTCCGTACAAGCACCCGGCCTGCATGGCCGAGCTGGATAACGGCGACCTCTACCTCGTCTACTACGGGGGCGCCGGCGAGTACGCGACGGATACCTCGGTGTACGGCCTTCGGCGCCGGACGGGCGAAACGAAGTGGTCGGCTCCGGTCCCGATCGCGCACGACCCGTTTCGATCGGTTGGCAACGGGGTGATCTGGCAGGCCCCCGATGGGCTCGTCTGGCTTTTCTACGTTGTCCGGTACGGCGAGACGTGGTCGTCGTCGAGGATCCAGTTCAAGGTCTCGCGCGACCGGGCGGCGACGTGGTCCGACGCCTCGGTGCTTTCGATGGTCGAGGGGGACATGGTCCGCGGCCGTCCGATCGTGCTGAACGACGGCGATTACCTGTTACCGATCTACCACGAGACGGGATACGACCCCGAGAAGGTCGGCGCCGATAGCACCTCGCTCTTCCTTCGATTCGACCCCCGCCAGCGGGTTTGGACCCGGATGGGGGCGATCCGATCCGCGAACGGGAACATTCAACCGGCGGTCACGCAGCTCGACGACGGCCGGCTGGTCGCCTACTGCCGGCGCGGCGGCGACTACGACCCGAAGACGATCGGCCACATCGTCCGCTCCGAGTCGCGCGACGGCGGCCGGACATGGTCGACGGGCACCGATTCCTCCTTCCCGAACCCGAACGCGGCGGTCGACTTCCTGAAGCTCCGGAGCGGTCGATTGTTCCTCGTCTACAACGACAGCATGACCGGTCGGACTCCGCTGACCGTCGCCCTCTCCTCCGACCAGGACCGAACCTGGCCGCGTCGTCGCAACCTCCGCGAGGGCCAGGACGACTTCGCCTACCCGATCGCCTTCCAGGCCCGCGATGGACGCATTCATGTCGTTTACACATCGAAGCATCGAACCGTCGTCAATCACGCGGTTCTCGAGGAAGGCTGGATTCTCGGGGCTCCCTGACCGGCCGGAATGCCAAATCTCTCGCGAGGCAACCCGGTGGACCGATCGTGCCACGACGCGCCGGCAGCCCTGTCGGGTGGGATCGGCTCACTCTCGAAATCGCATCAATCAGATTTGAACAGATATTCTGAATTCCGCCCATTCCTCATCGCGACGCCGTCACCGCCTACAGGGGAGAGACCATGGCAACCGACCCGACCGAGATCGTCCGGAACTGGTACGAGAAGGGTGTCAACAAGCACGACATGAAAATCATCCTCGGATCTCTACGCGAGGATGTGGAGTGGTGGTGCTTCGGCCCGCCGGGGTATCTTACCAACGGGTATTACAAGGGCCACGTCCAGGTCGAGCAGTTCTTCGCGAACCTGAACGCGACCCTTTCCGTCAAGAGCTTCGAGCCGTACGAGTACCACGCCGCCGGACAGGTGGTCACGGTCGTCGGACTGGAGCAGGGGACCATCCGGCAGTGGGGGACGCCCGAGTCGAACCAGCCGTTCTTCAATTACTGGGTCCACATGTTTTACTTCGAGGGAGAAAAGGTGCGGAAGTTCCGCGCCAATTACACCGTGATCGAGCCGGGCTCGGTTCCCTCGCCGGTTGGGCCGCTCAAATCGTCGTGATGGTGCGTTCGTCGAGGGCGTCGGCATGGTCCGTCGCCCCCCAATTTCGGTACGTCTCGCGGGCGGCGGCCAGTTCCAGGCGGGCCGTCGCCTCGTCGCCGCACTTGCGAGCGAGTTCCGCCGACCGATGCCTCGCCAGGGCCTGAATCGGGAGGTATCCGTATCGCTCGGCGGCCGCGGCGGCCTCTTCGTAGGCTCTCCTCGCCTCGGCGTGTCGGCCGCGCAACCGATGCGCCTCGGCTGCGAGCAGGCGCTCCTTGTGGCGGAAGTTGTGGTCGCAACGCTCGGCCCAGCCAACGAACATCCGGTGCGCTCGCCTCACTGTCCGAAGCGATCGACGACGATCCGCCCCGGCCAGCCGGGGAGAACGCGCGGCCTGCACCAGGGCCTCATAGAAATGATGCTCGGCCCAGTGGAGCATCCCTCGCGAGTCGTTCAGATACCCCGACGACGCCCGAGCCGCCTCAAACGCCGCCTCGTAATCACCACGGAGGTAAAGCAACTGCGTCTTCAGGATGTGATAGAAGTGGGCATAGTGCCGGCATCCGAATCCGACGAGCCGTCCGACGAATTCGTTCTCGTCGAACTCGGCATCGCTCAGCGAGAGCGGGCTGAGAGTCTCGCCGCGCAGGTTGCGAATGAACTGCCGGACGCAGGCGATCAGACCGGCCGGCTCGCGCAGGTGGGCCCGTCGGAGGACTTCGAGGTAGCGTTCCGACCTGTCCCAGACCTCGTTCATCTGCATTCCGCGCATGTGATAACTCATGATCGTACACACGCTGGAGTTGCCGATATTGAAGAGGTCCGCGGCGCCCTCGTAGCCGCCGCAGCGAGCCTCGGTGGCGGCATTGTAGGCGACCTGCCACATGGACTCGGCCTCGGTGGCCGGGCGCGTCCAGGGCATCGCGAAGTAGCCGACGACGAAGTTCACCTCGCCGAGCTGGTCGGTGTTCGCAAACTTCTCCAGCAGGTTCAGCGAGAGCTGACCGAACTCGTAGCCGACCTCGTGCCGGCCGAGGACGCCCCCCTGAAAGATGGTCCCGTAGGCCATGTAACAGATGGTGCAGTGCCGGGTATTTCCGTGGCGGAGGCAGAGGTTCAGGCCCTTGGTCGAGAGGGCGACGTTCAGCTCGGGCTGGACCTGGTAGGCCGCCTTGAGCATCGCACTGATGATCCGGACGGCGGCTTCTCGGCGTGGGTCGTCCATCACGGGAAGGTGGACCAGGTCGGCGACCTGCCGCCCGCGGAGCAGGAGCCGCGACCAGATGTAATCGAGGAGGAAGCTGGGAAGTCGGAACCGGGAGGGGAGCTTCAGGCCCACCAGCGCCGCTCCTTGCCGGCCGACGGCGTAGGCCTCGGCGAAGCGGGCCATGTTGGTGTAGAAGTGGACCATCTGCTCGTAGGCCGCGGCGCGGTCCTGGTCGGAGGGGGCGAGGGTGGCGGCCTTTTTGTAGAGATCCTCGGCGTGGTCGAAGGCGAGCAGGCCGACCGCCTTCGCCGCGGCGACCGTGTAGCATCGGCTCGCTTCCGATGCCCGGCCCGCGGCTTCGTAGTGGGCCGCGAGGGTCTCCGGCTCGACATCGGCGAGACCCGAGAGGACGTCGGCCAGCCGGGAGTGAGCGAGCCGTCGCAAGGGGTCGTCGAGCTGAGCGACCACGCTTTCGCGAATGCGGTCGTGGTAGGTCTCGATCTCGTCGTCGAGGTGGGGGCCGGTCGTTCGGACGAGGTGCTCGGAGCGCAGGATCGAGACAATGTGCGGCGGAAGCTGGCCAAGGCCGGCGGCTTCTTCCGCGATCCGGAGCCGGACGGGCTGGCCCGCGACGGCGACCGCCTCGAGCAGGCCCCGGGCCTCCACCGGCAGGCCCTGAACGCGGGAGCGAAGGATCCGGTCGAGGTCCACTCCGCCCGATGAGGCCGTCGACAGGCCGGCGCGGAGGTGTCGCGCCAGTTCGACGACGAAGAACGCGCTTCCGCCCGATTCGCGAGCGACCCACTGGGCCTCGGACAGGGCCGAGGCGTCGCTACCCAGCAGGGCTCCGGCCAGCTCGACG
Organism: Planctomycetales bacterium; assembly: GCA_027451455.1. Taxonomy (GTDB): domain Bacteria; phylum Planctomycetota; class Planctomycetia; order Isosphaerales; family Isosphaeraceae; genus JAKAUH01. The sequence continues at coordinate 6,929 of DAIDJI010000171.1, forward strand.
GCCTCGTCGGGCGTCAATGCCTCGACACCGATCGTGGACTGGACCGGAGCGTCCTCGCCGGTTGGGATTTGAAGGGCACGAAGGCAGGGGCTCACCCCGATCGACTCGCTCCGATAGGTCAGCAGGAGCAGGAGCCTCGGCGCCCCTGGGGGCCGCAGGACATACGAGAGCAGCGCGGCACCGTCGACGTCGCCCCATTGAAGGTCGTCGATCCAGGCGACCAGCGGCCATCGCCCGGCGATCCGGGCGAGCAGTTCACGCAGGGCGCCGAAGGCCCGGGCGCGCAACTGGCGGAGGTCGCTGAGGTCATCGCCGTCCCGCGCCGCCTCGGCAACGGCCTCGATCCGGGTCAGGACCGGGAAGATCCGGGTCAGCGCCGCGACGTCGGGTGGGAGGAGCGGCTGAACCTCGTGGTGGCTCAGCGGGAGCAGGAACCGGGTGAGGGCGTCGACCAGGCTATCCACGGCCTTGTAGGGGACCGACTCCTGCTCATAGCATCGACCGGTGAGGATGACGACGTCGCCCCGGGCGGCGATCTCGTCGAGGAAGTGCTCGACCAGCACGGTTTTGCCGGCCCCCGATCGACCGTGGACCGAGCAGACGGCCGCCCGGCCTTCGAGCATCTGGGAAAAGGTCCGCCGAAGCTCGGCGAGGTGCCGGTCGCGGCCGATGAATGTCGGACCTTCGGGCACGGACGACGGAACGGCGGGGAGAGTGATCGACGACGGCTCGTCGCCCTCGGCGAGGGCGGCGAGGATCTCCGGGCCGCTCGGGCGCGCCTCGGGATCGCGGCTAAGCAGGCGGACGCAGAGTTGGTTGAGGTCCTCGGGGACGCCAGGAATCCGCTCGATCGGCGCGGGGCCGTCTCGGTCCTGCTTGGCCCAGAGGACCACCGAGCGGGACTGGTGGAACGGGAGTTGACCGGTGAGGGCCTGATAGAGCATCACACCGACGGCGTACCAGTCGCTGGCCGGGGTGAGTGGGGCGGCCCGGGCCTGCTCGGGCGACATGTAGGCCACCGTTCCGGCGACCAGCCCCTGTTCGGCGAGGTCGGCCCATCGATTGGCCCAGCGCGAATCGGAGTCGTCGCCAGCGGCTTCCTCATGCGGGGCATGGCTCAGCGGGTAGACCAGGCCGAAGTCGAGCAGGACGACCCGGCCGTCTGGCCGAACAAGGACGTTGGCCGGCTTGATGTCGCGGTGAAGTTTGCCGGCCTGATGAAGGGTGTAGGTCCCCTCGGCCACCTGCCGGAAGGCGCGGCGGAGCCGGCGGAGATCAGGGAGAATCGTCGGCGGCGAGAGAATCGCCGGCGCGGCCGGCCGCGCGACCGTCAGAGGAGGACGGGGAATCCATTGTCCGTCGCCGGGCAGTCGGATGGTGACCGATGTGCGGGACGCCCCGGCCCCCACCGGTTCCTCGGGTGCTTGCTGGGTCGAGATCTCGGCCGTCCGGCTGGTGGAACTGGCGTCGGTCTTCTCGCCGGGAGGCGCGATCGAGATGGTCGACCCAGCCGGGTCGGCGGACCGCCCGCGTACGTATGCGAGCAGGTTAACGCCGTCGATCAGTTCCATCGTGAAGAACCATCGTTCGCCGTCGGAGATCAGCTCGTAGAGCGGGACAAGGTTCGGATGGACGATCGCCGCAAGCGAACGGAACTCCTGCTTGAAGCGGTAGATCGCCGTTGCATCCATGTGGAGCAGCGTCTTCAGCGCGACGCGCGCGTTGCGCTGCCGGTCGTGGGCCTCGTAGACGACGCCGAACCCGCCGGCCTGGAGCCGGCGTACGACCTGAAATCGTTCCGTCCCTTGAAAGTCTCCGCCGGGGGTCGGCATCATAGCGGGCCCTACCGGGGGTGACATGCAGGACGGACCATGGGCCCGACGCGGCCGGCGACACGCCGGGGCGGGGATCATCGGCCCAATGGGGACGGATCGGCCGTGTCCTCATGTCTCCCTAAGTTTCACCTGGAATCCTTCCGATGATCACCGACAAAGCGCCCCGCGTCAAGGGTCGCCTTCCCATCGGGTGCCCCACTTGATTTTGGCATCCCTCCTCTGGTTTGCTTGATGAACCAGGCTTTGGCAACTCCCCGATCTG
>DAIDJI010000172.1 GCA_027451455.1 Planctomycetales bacterium
ATCCAGAAATCCAAAGGGATTGCGCGGACCTGGAATAAGATTCGTTTGCAGGGGTTTCTTGATGAGTTCTGAGTCGTTCGCCTCATGGATTTCCGTGGGTGACACCGGGTTTTTTACGGTTTCCTCATTTTTGATGCGCAGGGGTCTGGACACATCGGCATCCGGCGCCTAGGATGAAGCCACCACGTACTTGTGGCCACAGGATCGCCCCGAACCGTTGCCGGACGTTCTCTCCGCGTCCTGCCGATTCACCTCTCCCTGGCCGGGCCGATCCTTCGCTGTTTGATCGTTTTGAGCCGCGCCGCACCTAGGCGACCCGCCGAGCCTCGACCTGACGAGATGCCTGCGCTATCTTGCTCGCGACGATGGCATTCAGATCCCAGGGGATGTATCATCTTGAACCATCCACGAGCCTTCCTTGCGACCTGCTGCGCCGCCGCTCTGATTTCGACGGTAGGATGCAGCTCCAGCCCACCGCCGTCGCTCTCGGCCGAGGGCAAGCCCGGGATCGAGGCGGGCGCCCTGACCGTGCCAACCAAGGAGATGCCCAGAGGGGTCAAATCCGGCAAGGCCAAGGTCCTCATCCAGTGAGGCCGCGGCTCGAATTCATCGTCGATCGCTCGCGTTCCTGATTGTGTCATTTCGTATTACTCTCATCCGTGGACCCTTGCGGAGGTAGTCATGCTGCGCACCAAGAGCCCTCGTGAGCCGCGCCGATGTCGCGGCTTCACTTTGATCGAGCTGCTGGTGGTCATCGCGATCATCGCGGTCCTGATTGCCCTGCTGCTGCCGGCCGTGCAGGCGGCGCGCGAGGCCGCACGCCGCGCCCAGTGTACCAATAACCTGAAGCAGATCGCCCTGGCCGCGATGAACTACGAGAGCGCCGTTGGCACGTTTCCGCCCAACGGCGAATGGCAAGGGTGCATCACGGCCGGATACGTCGGCACCAGCTACAGTGTTTTCCTCTCGATGGCCCCCTACTTCGAGCAGACGGCCATCGCCAATTCGATGAACTACGGTGGATGCTTCCTCGACGTCGCCAACATGACCGCGATGGGCGTTCAGGTTCCCTCGTTGCTTTGCCCGAGCGATGCCATTGGGGCCAATCCCTACAGTGAGCCGGCCTCACAGTATTTCAGCGGGTACACCGGCACCAACACCTTCAACTTCTACACTTCCAGCTATGGTGCCATGAACGGCACCTGGATGATCGAGCCGAGCCCGAATCTTCCGGCGTACGGGTTTAGCAACCCGAACTTTTCCAACTCGATCAACTCGATGAACGGGATGCTCCACCTGGATAGCCACCACACGATCGCCTCCATCACTGACGGAACCAGCAACACCATTCTCTTTGGCGAACGGGCCAAGGATATTCTGCTGAAGACACAGGTCAACCCGCTGTTCTGGGGATGGTGGTACAGCAGCCTGCGTACGATGCAGACCTCGATGTGGCCGATCAATCCGCAGAAGCAGATCGCCGCTCTGAACTGCCCGGGTCTCAAGGGGATCAACGCCTACGGGTCGTCGTCGGTGGTCCAGTGGATCTTCTCGGCGTCGAGCGACCACCCCGGCGGAGCGAACTTCGCCTTCACCGACGGGTCGGTCCACTTTGTCAAGGACACGATTAGCTCATGGCCGCTCGACAAGTCGGGCGGGACCAACTCCGGCGACCCGATTGGTGTGAGCTACAACGCCACCAACCAGACCTACGTGATGGCGCCTGGGACAACGTTCGGCATCTACCAGGCCCTCTCCACCCGGAACGGCGGCGAGGTCATCAGCTCTGACGCGTATTGAGCGGCCATCTCGATCAGCGCCCCGGCCCGGCGTGATCGCCGTGGCCGGGTGCTGCCATGCTCTCGCTTGCCGATTTCAGGAAGTCGCTATAACGACATTCCTTGATTGACAAACGCCCCCGATCTCGGTAGCTTCGCCTTCCGCATCCTGGAATGGACACCTCGGGATTCTCTTACGCGCCTATGAATCCCGGCGAGCGGGCCTGAAGTCCTGCTCGCCGCGCACCAGGAGGGTAAAGCGATGCCTCGCGCGATGCACCCCGGCCGAACGGGGGCGATCCTCTCGACGATCGGGCTGTCGATCGCGGCGATGTCTCCCGCTTCGATGGCCGGGCCGATCTATTCCCATGCCAGCGACCTCTCGGCGTCGCCTGGCTCCACGGCCGAGGCCGTTGCGGTTGCCGGCTCGACTCCGACGCCGGGGGCGTTCTGGATCGATCTCGGCTCCGCATCCGCCGGCATTCCGCCCGGACCGGCGCCCACCGCCCCGACCGGGCCAACGCCGGCCCCGATCGCTGCCGCAAACCTGGCGACTTACGCGGCCTCGATGCCGATCCCAGCCGCCGCCATCTCCTCGTCGCCCGCCGCTGCAAATCCTGAGACCACAGTCGGACGGCTCGACCACGCGAGCGTCCCCGCATCGACGACAGGGGTGAGCGTCCACACGACGGGCGCCTCGACATCCGCTGCGTCGAGGGCGACCGCGATGGAGACGCTCGCGACCGGGCCCCGGTCGGACCGAACGTCGGCCTTGGCCTCGGGCGTGGCCCCGCTCGCCGCGACGGCACCGGCCGCAGCCAGCTCGGCCGGCTCCTCGACGGCACCCGTCGCGACATCCTCCACAACGACCGGCCCCTCGACGGCGTTGACCTCACTCGCGGGGACTTCGACCGGGGCCTCGACACCGACGACCTCATCCGCGCCGACATCCCCCACAGCAGCCGGGGCCTCGACACCGACGACCTCATCCGCACTTGCCTCGACCACGGCGGCCGGAGCATCGACGCCGACGACCTCATCCGCCGTGACGTCTCCGACCCCGGCGACCCCGGCGACTTCCTTGCCCGTGTCAACCGCCCCCGCCTCGGCGGTCGGGACCACGGCTGCCCCGACAACCCTCCCGCCGTCGCCGGCCGCGACAACCGGCGATCCCACCACCTCGGCGACGATGCTGGCAGCGGCCAGTTCGGCGATCGCCGCAACGGGCGCCGTTGTCCCGGCGACGAGCTCCGCAACGACCCCGGGCTCCTCGACAGCCTCGACGCCGGCCGCCAACTCCACCCCCGGGAGCTCGACCACACCCGCCACGACTGGCCCGGTGGCCTCCACCGTCGCAACGTCCTCGCCTGCCGCGAAAACGGCAGTCGACGGCACCGCCTCCACGACCGTGATCCCCTCGACAGCCCCGGCGACTTCCGCCGTGACGACAACTCCGGGCGCCTCGGCCGTGCCTACGACCGCCCCGGTCGCTGCGACGACTTCGGGCGCCTCGACCGTGTCGACACCTCCGCTCACGGAGAGCCAGCCGGTGCGTGCCGCGCTTGGTTCGGCGTCCCCGGCCGCGACCGTTCCGGCGGTATCCTCCGCGTCGTTCCCGCCAACGCCCCTGGCCGCCGGTCCGATCGCGACGTCCGCGGCCCAGGGTTCCTCGACCTTTGGGGCTGCTCCGATCGACCTGGTGCCGGCTGGGGCCTCGACTTCGTCCGCGGCTGCGACCAACCTGCCCGAGCCGTCGGCCCTGATCCTTTTTGCCGCCATCCTGCTTGCCCTGGCGGCGCATCCTCTCCGTTTCCGCAGGACGGGCTCTCCAGCCTGACCGTTGCGAATGGATCGGGTTGAGCAGGTCCAACCCGATCCTCGTCAGGCTTCCAAGGTTTTTCCTCGCCAATCCGACCACCTCGGCGAGGCGAGTCAGGACCGATTTCGATCCGCTACGGATTCACCTCGCCCGCCTTGTCCTTCCGGCGTGATCGAAGCCGCTCGGCGGGCTCGTGAATCAGAGGAAAAGATGCGGCGGCGGCGATGCGTTGACGCTCGACGCGACCGAGGCCGCGTCTGGCAATTTGGCGATCGGCAGCATGCCGTCGATCAGGCCGTAGGTGGACGACGACGCCGTGACCTGCATCCCGGCCGCCTTGAGCGTTGACATCGCCGAGCTAAAGGAACTCGGCGAGTTGATCTTCAGCGAGACCGCGACGCTGGTGCCGCTGATCTGCAGGAGCTTGTCGCTGGCCTGCGACGGTTTGAAGTCGGTGCCGCCGCCGGCGCTCTCATACTCGCTGTAGAGCGCCTGGAGATTCGCATCGACGTTCGACGGCAGTGTGCTGGACCCTGTACTCGCGTTTGTCGAGGAACTGGTGGAACTGGAGGAAGTCGCGGTCGTCGAGGCTGGCGTGTTCGTGGTGGCGTACATGGTGGCGGCCGGGGTCGTGGTTGTGGTGGTTGTCATCCCGACAGGCGAGGCTGGCGTCGAGGCCGATGTCGATGTGGTCGCGGCGGGCGTCATGGTTGCGGGGATCATCGGGGCGGCAACGGCTGGCAACGCCATCCGTGCGAGCCTGGCCTCGTGTCGGGCCTCGACACGAGCGAGCCTGGCCTCGTGTCGGACCTCAACGCGGGCCACCTGGGCCTCGTGTCGGACCTCAACACGGGCGATCATGGCCTCGTGCCGCTGCTCGACGGCGGCGGCATGGGGCCCGATCGCTGCCGCGGCGGTCGCCGAGAGCACCAGCCGCTCATCGAGCGATTCCAGGGTGAGCATGGCTTCACGACGGTTCCGCTGATTTCGACGGTTGGTGAACATGGGTGTCAATGCCTCCGGAATGCGGGCCAGTCGGCCCATCAATCGCCTCGGAATTTATCGGCGCGAGGACCGGGCGCGTCCCGATCGTCCCGCGGTTATAGTCGGAATCTTCCGTCCCGAATTTGGCAAGGGCTCCGGCTCGATCCTCTGGACCGGTGAAAGACGGATCGGCACGCTTCCGGGAAAGGATGGGCCCTTGCCTGGACCCTGGTGAGCATGCCTCGGAGCCAACGTAGAGATGGTTATCGCAATCGATGTGCCGAAGTCAAGGGAACCGTCGGCAAAAATCGTCGGAGGCCCAAATTCCCGGAGTGCGGGAGCCCGCTGGATTCGGGGCGATCGGGGCGCTACGATGTCCGGATCGCGGCCGGGTGCGGCCGGCCGCTCCGGTCGTTCGAGAGAAAGCGAAGGGGATCATGCCCACGTTCACGCTGACCGATGTCTCGCACGAAATCTGGATTGAGACCCTCACGGTGGATGCCGCCGAGATGGGGCTGGGGGTGACGTCGCCCTGGTCGGTAAGCAAGCGCCGGCTGCACGGCGGCCGTCGTGATGGCGTCGACCTGATCGTGGTCGACAACGGCGCGCTCCGGTTCGCGGTCGTCCCGACGCGAGGCATGGGACTCTGGAAGGGATTCCACGAGGGGAATGTCCTGGGGTGGGAGTCGCCGATCACTGACGGCCCAGTGCATCCCGGGCTGGTGAACCTGCCTGGGCCGGGCGGAATCGGCTGGCTCGACGGATTCGACGAGCTCATGGCCCGGTGCGGCCTGGAGAACAACGGAGCGCCGTTCGAGGAGGGCCGAACCCTCTTCGGCCTGCACGGCAAGATCGCCAATGCGCCGGCGTCGTTCGTCGCGGTGCATGTCGACCCCGACCCGCCGCACGCGATCACGATCGAGGGGCACGTCGACGAGGCCCGCCTGTTCGGCCCGCAACTCCGGATGGAGACCCGATACGAAACGATCCCCGGCTCCAACCGGCTGGTTGTCCGCGATGAGATCGTCAATCTGAAGAACCAGCCGGGCGAGTTTCAGCTCCTGTACCACTGGAACTTCGGCCCGCCGTTCCTGGACCCCGGTGCCCGGTTTGTGGCACCGACGCGGACGATGGCCCCGCGCGACGCTCGGGCCCAGGAGGGGATCGACGGGCACGACGTCTACGGCCCACCCGAGCCCGGCTATGCCGAGCAGGTCTACTTCCACGACCTGCACGAGGGCCCCGAGGGCGGACCGACCCTGGCGATGCTCCGAAACGCGGCCGGCGACAAGGGAGTCGTCTTGCGGTTCCGGAAAGATCAGCTCCCGGCGTTCACGCTCTGGAAGAACACCGGCGGCCTTCGCGATGGGTACGTCACCGGCCTCGAACCAGGGACGAATTACCCCAACCCGCGCCCGATCGAGAAGGAACGTGGGCGAGTGGTCACACTCCCACCCGGCGGGCGGTACGTTGCCGAGACCGTGCTGGAGATCCTGGCCACCGCCGAGGAGGTCGCCGCGGTCGAGGCCGAGGTCGGCCGGATCCGGGGCAACGCCGCGCCGACGATCCACCGAACGCCGACCGAGCCGTTCGGGCCGGTGGCGTAGTTCGGACATCGAGAAATGCGGGGGGATGGAATCCCCTCTTCGATCGACTGGCGACCTGGGCCAAGACTGTCCATCTCGGACCAGGCGTCGGGCCGGTCGCGAGGTGGCTTCTCGACGTCGATCCCGATCAGCGGCGGTGCGATGGGAAAACCCGGTGGTGAACGTTCGCCGGCCATCACACCGCGCTGACGATGGAATGCGGAGGACTCACGCCTTCTTCGCCACGTTGAGCCAGACGTGGGCATGGGGCGAGCCGCGGAAGTACCAGGCGAAGGCGGGGCCTTCGAGCTTCCAGATGTCCCAGACGCCGTCCTTACCCAGGTCGCCTTCCTGGAAGTAGGTGATGCGCATCTTGTCGACGCCGCCGTTGAGGTCGAGGCATTCGTGGACCTCGGCCACATCCACGGCGCGGAAGGGACGGAGCATCATTTCGAGGAGGTCGCGGACCATGACCTTCTGCTGGCCGTCGAGACCGGCGACGTCGATCCCGGTGGTGACGGAGGAGAGCTTGTCACCACGGAGGCGGATGGAGGCCGGCGTGTCGGGCTCGGCCTTGGCGACCAGGGCCTGGGCGCGCTGCTTCTCGTCGAGGGTCTGGAAGATCTTGTTGGCCTGCTCGCCCTGATACCACCAGACATTGTGCGTGTGCTTCGCGTCCTCCGTATTGTGGCCGTCGGCCGCGTGGCCGTAGAAGATCGGGCCGCCGAAGGCGACGCCGTCGACGCTGTTGCCATCGGCGCGGAGCGTGTCGTGCCGGCCGGAGAGGACCCATTCGAACGGCCTGTCCGACCCTGGCTCGCCGAACATGGCGACGTGGTAGCTCTCCAGGCCGCCGTCGTCGTCGTCCATCTGCTTCATGAACCGCTCGTAGCCCTCCTCGCTGCAGAGGCCCTTCATGATCTCGCGGCAGAGCTCCTGCTGGTCGCGGGTCATGTCGTCGATCTTCGGGTTCACGATCGCCCAGTTGTTGCCAACCCTCGACCGGAGTGGGTGGTCGAACGGGAAGCAGAGGAGCTTGCGCTGCTCGGCATTGAGGGTCTTGTAGAGCCGGCCGACGGTGGTCTCGGCCGGGGCCGATCGGGTGGGTCCCACGTCGGCCGCTGAGGCGATTCGGCCCGGCATCGGCGCCGCCGCGGCGAGCACGCCGGCGCCCACCGTCCTGACGAACTGGCGGCGCGAGACCAGAGACCCCTCGGCGCCGTGGACCTCGTCGCCCGACTGGCCGATGATGCGAGCGTCTGCCATGGGAGCCATCCTCCTCGTCCTGGGTACGGTCCACGCGCCGGGTCGGCACGTAGACGATTCGGCCAGAAGTCGTGCCCCGGTGAGAAGCCGGGGACGATGGAGGGACGGCTTCCGGCCCGAGGGTCAGGCTAAACCGCGGGATCGCCCGAGTCAACCGGGTGGCCGCGACGATCGGAGAGCCGATGAGAAAAAATCCCCCAAAACGGCGAAGATGCAAAACGAAATCGAAAACTCAAGATTTCAAAGAAAATATTGAAGCTTTCATTTTTTTGTTGCAGCTCGGTTGACGAGCCAGTCATATCAATCTGGCCGAGCGTCCTCAGATCCCGAGCGAGCTCTTGTGAGGAACCACGCCGTATGGAGATCCTCCCTGATCTCGATTCGATCAGGGCTGCATCGAAGCCGTCGGGGGCTCGGCATCTCCATCCGTCCGGCGATTTTTTTGATCGGTATGGTTAAGCTGGAGGCGCGGGCTTTGCAGACCATCCCCGGGCTTCCCGCTCGCTCCACAGGCACCGAGGAGGACTTCCCCATGAGCCGCATCGAGAAACGGGCCGGCTTGCATCAGGAACTGGCCCATCAGGTCGAGGGATTGCCCCGCGATATCGGCGCGATCCTGATCGGGCTGGGGGCGGTCGGGGTCGCGATCCCGGGCCCGATTCCTTCCGGGACGCCGATTCTGGTGATGGGCCTGATCGCGACGTTCCCCCAGTTGATTGCCCGGATGGGCGGACCGTTCGCCCGCCGATTCCCGAAGCTCTTTCGGTTCCTGGTCGACTTCATCGCCCGCCTTCGGATCGACCTGGCGCGGCGGTATCCGGAGTACGGCCTGGCCGCCTGATTTGCGGATGCACTCGCGCTCTTCGCGAGGATGACGAGAAACCAAATCGGAGCGAAGATTGAGGCCGTCAGGATCGAGCCGAAGAACACCACGTCCAGGGTTGGCACGATCGCTGCCGTGCTGTTGTTCCCTCGAACGTTGCGAGAGAACGGCCTTGCTTCAGCGATCGGCAGGGCTATCCCCTTTCGCATTCTCCTGGCTCTGAGGGGTTGTATCGAGGCGATCGGGAGGGTGGCCGCGTCGCGCACCCTCCCGAGCGGTCGAACCGATCCGCAGGGTTGTGGATCAATATTCCCGCTTCTTGTTCCGGCCTGGATTGGGGACGGGGTATTTCCCGTCCTTGTCGGCCTGCAAGGGTGCCGGCGAGTCCTCAGCCAGCTTGTCGAGGCCCGGGGCGAATTCGTGCTTGCAGTTGAGCATCTCGTCGAAGGTGATCACCTGGCCGGTATGGGCGGCCATGCGGCCCATCGAGGTGGTTACGCTGGCCTCGACGCCGCGTTTGACTTCGTTATAGGGCTTGTCGTCGCGAATGGCGTCCACGAGGTCGTTCCATTCGTTCTCGTAGGGGTCGCGCTCGTCGGCGCTCACCTTGGATTCCCAGATCATGTTGGACCGTTTCAGGTTCTGGCCCTTGAAGGTCATCGAGGGCATGCCGCAGTCTCCGTCTTTGGACATGACGGCGCTCCCCTTGCTGCCGTGGGCGTAGCTGGAGTAAATATC
>DAIDJI010000173.1 GCA_027451455.1 Planctomycetales bacterium
GTGGTGCACCAGCGCCTTGGGGTGGTGGAAAAGCCGGTAACCCGCCTTGATGATCGCGACGCAGAGGTCGGCGTCTTCGTACGGATACAGGTAATTCTCGTCGTATCCGCCGGCCGCCAGGATCGCCTCGCGGCTCATCGCCATGTTGGCACCGGTGAAGTAGATGAACTGATTCCCCGCGGGATCGTTGAAGTGCGAGGGCGTCACCCGAACGGCAATCGGCTCGCCGATATCATCAATCGTGTTGTTGAGCGCCTGGACCGGCCGCCCGGGCGAGTTCTCGTCGATGATCAGCCCGGCAACCCCGCCGCAGGTCGGCCCTTCGGCCTCGAAGACCGAGACCAGTTCCTCGATCCAGGTCGGGGTGGCGACCGCATCGTCGTCGATGAACGCGATGATGTCACCTGAAGCCATCCGGACGCCCGTGTTGCGAGCGAACGAGACGTTGAGCCGGTCCACCTGTGCAACCTTGGCGTCGGTGAGGCTCATCGCATAGGCGTGCGTCCCATCGTTGGACGGGCCGACGACAACGACCAACTCCAGCGGGCGATAGGTCTGCCGCCGCAACGCCGCGATGCAGTTTGGCAGGCATTGCCGCCGGCCAGCGGTCACAATCACGACGGAGACCGCAAGGCGTCGGGGGCTCTCAGGACCGTTGTGCGACATGAATTCGCCCTCCTTGCGCGGGGATCGATCATTCTGGGAAAGTCCAGGAGATGAGACTTCCTGGTCCCCGCCCGAGGTTCGATCAGCGGTCGTCGTCACTTTCGTTCCATCCGTTTGGGTGGCGTGCCTCTCTCAGGCAGCGGGGACGGCGGCGGTCAGCTTGAAGCCGTAAAGCCCCGCGTCGGGTCGCTGGGCCCGGTCGCAAACCCGAACCTGCACCAGCCCTGCGTCCTCGGCCATCCGCCTGAGCATCTCGGGAGTGTACGCCGATCGGCGGGGGCGCCCGCCGTCTCCGAAGAGGGCCTCGGCGAATCGCTCAGGATCGAGCTGGCCGTCGCGGAGCCGGTCCGCCGCGGCGCCCAGGTCGTCGGCCACCAGAGCAATACGCCCGCCCGGCTTCAGCAACGACGCCCAGTGCGGCAGCAGAACCTGCCGGACCTCGGCGGCGGGATAGTCTTCCAGCACGTTCACGACGACGATCTCCGAGACACTCCCGGCCCGCGCCGGGATCGCGTCCAGCGGCGCCGAGAGGTCGGCCGCGGCGTCCTCGGGGGCGACCCGCAGGTAGCCCGGCTGCGGCACGGCCGTCGAGCCGAGCAGGAGCCGCGCACCGTCGGGGATCTCCGCCAGGTCCGATGATCCCGCCAGCCGAATCCGGCCTGCGGACGCACCCTCATCGACCATCGATCGGCCCCGCAGGAATTGATTCCGGAGGCGGTCCTCCTGATAGTCCAGGTCGGCCCGGATCTCCTCGCGGAGGCCCGACAGCGCCGCGTTCGTCTGGTTCACGGCCTCGGTTAGGTCGTGCATCCGGTCGATCAGCATCCGGTCGACCCGCGAGAGGTGGGCCAGGTAGGGCCTCAGGACGCGACGGACCGCCCGCTTCAGCCAGAGGAGGCGGCCTCGAACCTCAACGCCCCCATCACTAACCCGGGCAATGTTTTGGAGCTGACCGATGTGATCGCGGAGGTACTCAGCTCGGAAGGTCTCGCCCGGCGTCAGTGCGCGAAGGCTGCGGTCGAGTTCTCTCGCGGCAATTTCGAGCAATCCTGCGTGCAAACGGTTGGCGGACATCCTGCCCTCCTGGCTAAAGATTCTCGCGCCCAGGTTTTTGTCGCCCCGCGCGGCCCTGCGATCCCGGGTTCGAGGTTAATGAGGGCGAGGCGGTAGCATCGTGAGGCGGCCGGGGATGATAGCGAACGCATTAGCTCCGGTCGAGCCCATTTCCGGATCCCAAACCGCCTAGATTCCCCTCAGATCGTGGTGCCTCCTGGCCCACGATCGATCCGCGGGTTGGAAGTGCGACGGTCACCGGCCCCCATCTTTTCGGGATGGCACAGCCGCATGCAACGTCCAAGATATCATCGTCCGCCGACGCCTCGCACTTGAGCCGAACGGACGGGAGCCAGGGGCCTTCCTACCGGATCGCCCGACCGGCTGCTTAGCCCCGGCCGTCGCCTGGCAGGAGGTCGCGGTAGAAGGCGACCGTTCGCCGGGCGATGCTGTCCCAGCCGAAAAGCTGCTCCACCCGCTCCCGGGACCGCTCCCCCATCCGGCGCAGTTCGGCCGGATTTTCCAGGAGCCGGTTGATCGCACCGGCGAGGTCGGCGGCATACCGGGCGGGAACCTTCGGCTCGAAGTCTCCCTCACCAACCGCGTCGATCGGAACGAGCCAGCCGGTCTCGCCCGGAACGACCACCTCCGGGATGCCACCCACCGCCGAGGCAACCACCGGCGTCCCGCAAGCCATTGCCTCCAGGTTGATGATCCCGAACGGCTCGTAGACCGACGGGCAGACAAACACGCTCGCCTGGCTATACAGCGCGATCACGTCGTCCTTCGGCAAAACCTGCGGGATCCAGATGACGGGGTTCGGCGAATCGCGCCGGGCATGCTCGACGTGCTCGGCCAGCTCACGGCCGATCTCGGGAGTATCGGGCGCCCCGGCGACCAGCACCGCCTGAACCCCCGGACGGACCGACTTGATGGCATCGACCAGGTGAATGATCCCCTTCTGACGGGTGATCCGGCCGACGAAGAGGATGTAGGGCGTCTTCCGGTCGATCCCCAGGCGATCCAGGACGGACGGATCGTGAGCCGGACGATAGCGATCGAGGTCAATCCCGTTGTGGATCACGCGGACCTTATCTTCCGGAACGCCATAAAGCTGCCGGACGTCGCGACTCATCGATTCCGAAACGGCAATGACGCCGTCGGCGTTCTGATAGGCGGTCCGCTCGACCCAGGTACTGGCCTGATAGGCGGTGCCGAGCTGCTCGACCTTCCACGGGCGATGCGGCTCGAGCGAGTGGGTGGTCAAAACCAGGCGAGCCCCGGTAAGCTGCCGGACCAGGCAGCCGGCGAGGTGGGTGTACCAGGTATGACAGTGGACGATGTCGACCTCGTCCAGCAGCCCGGCCATCTGGAGGTTCCGGATCATTGTCTCCTGGAATCGCGCGTGCCTGGGATCGCGAAAGGGCAGGGTGCAGGCCGGCTGGATGCCCTGCACACTCAGATTTCCAAGCGCCTCCGATTGGTCGCCGAAGCAGAGCACCCGGATGGTGTGGCTCCCGTCTTCCACCCGGACCAGCTCTCGGGTGAGATTTTCGACGTGGACGCCTGCCCCACCGTAGATGTGGGGCGGATACTCGTTCGTGAGGATCGCGATCCGCATGGGTGACTCCGCTCCGCCCGGCCTCGAACATCTCGGCCCGAGGATAAGCGAACGACCCCTCGATCGCCAGAGGTCAATCCCAGCGGAAATCGACGTCCCCAGAAGTCCAGCCGCGCTCGGGGAAGGTCCGGCCGCTGTCACCCGGTAGCAACCAGCGGCCCACCTGACGGAGTCACGAAAAAATCGCTCAAACGCAAATCAATGTGCGCACGTCGAGGCCGTTTTGTCTTTTTCTCTGCATGGTTTTTTCTGTCCTATTCCATGCCGTCGAGGAGGCGACCCGGTCTGGAGGCCCCGGGACGCTCATCGAGATTCGACCGAGCCGGTTCATACGCCGATCTCGACGCAGAGTTGTCTTCTGCGGTCGGTTCGTCGTTCTCGGGGCACGGATCGATCGGCCAGGTCTTCCAGGATATGCTCCAGGAGCCGGGGAATATTGACCGGCTTGGCGATTACCCGGCGGAGTCCGGCCGCTCGGACCTCGGCCGACCCCACTTCCGCGGGGTAGGCTGTGATCAGCATGGCCACGGTCTCGGGGCGCAGCCTGGTTATCTGGCGACTAAGGGTCAGGCCGTCGGAGCCAGGCATCCGCAGATCGAGCAGGACGATGTCATAGGGCCGCCGCCGCACCATCCGCAGCGCGGTCGCCCCTTCAAGTGCCGTATCCACCTCATAGTCCCAATCGCCGAGGATGTCTGACATGTTGCAGCACATGTCCGGATCGTTATCGACGATCAGGATGACCGGCGGCTGGTTCTGCATTTTCAGGCCCCCTTCGACCGGACTCAGCCGGCCGTACCCCCACATCCTGTGTTGGTTGTTGCCTTCCTGGCAATGGAAAGGAATGCGTCCCTGAATTCCGGACTTAGAAGCGGGAATACCCTCGGAGAATCTCACTCCCATGCCAGAGTATTCATTAACATTCCTAATATGCCCTTCTCATATCGATTGCGGGACCACGCCGAACGGATTATCCTTTGCATGTTAGCCGACAACATACGCGCCAAAAAGTCGGGAAGGTCCGCGACAAATCGAGTCAGGGAAAGCCCTACACGAGATCCCCGCCGGCCTGATCGCGGACGAGTTCCGTGGCTCGTCACGGCGGGCCGGTCGACAGGAGAGGGGGGTGCGATGGCCGCCGAGAAAACGGCATCGATCGGCCAGCCGAATACCTCGGGAGGGACCGTGCCCAGCGCAGGCGATCGACGACGGCCTGAACCTGGAGCCTGCGCATTCCCTGTTGTTGGGATCGGCGTCGCGGCCTCGGCTGGTGGGCTGGAGGCGATGCGTCGGCTGCTCGGGGCCCTCGCGGACGAGCCTGGGGTGGCGCTGGTGATTGTCCCGCGCCTCGAATCGTTCGGCGCGGGGAGCGAACTGGCGCCCGAGCATTTCATCGATTCGACCCGGATGAGGGTCTGCCGGGTCGAGGACAATCCAAGGATTGAGCCAAATGTTGTTTATGTAAGCCCACCAGGCCGATACGTGGGCCTCGACGAGTGCGTGCTGCGTTCGTCCGAGCCAGAGCGAACGCGAGGCCGGTTCGTGATCGACCATTTCCTGCGGTCACTGGCCCGGAGCGAGGCAAACGACCCGGTCGCCGTGATCCTCTCTGGGACCGGCAGCGACGGGACGCTGGGGGCCAGGGCGATCTGGGCGGCTGGCGGCCTGGTGATCGCTCAGGACCCGTCCACCGCGGATCAACCGGGCATGGCCCGGAGCGCGATGGCAACCGGCCTGGTGGATCGGGTCCTTGCGCCGGAGGAGATCGCCGGAGCCCTGGTCGCTCTCGCCCGGCATCCCATTCCACGGCCGGAGGGAGCCGGGGCCGGCAAAGGGCTGTCGACCAACGGGTTGGGCCGTGTCATTTCACTGCTAGGTGCCCGCGCGGAGGCGGTCCATCGATACACGGAGGCGACTCTGATCCGGAGGGTTCGCCACCGGATGCACCTGCTCAGCCTCGACGACTACGGCCGATATGCCACCCACCTGCGCCGGCACCCCGAAGAGCTCGACGCTCTGGCCAACGAGTTGCGGAACACCGCTGCCGATTTCTTCGAAGACCCCAGGGCGTGGGAGGCATTCCGCCGGCTGGCCGTGGTGCCGGTGGTTGCAGCCGGCGCCGACGGTGACCCAATCCGCGTCTGGGTCCCCGGCTGCGGGACCGGCGAGGAGCCGTATTCGGTCGCGCTCCTGGTTCTCGAAGAATTGCAAAGGACCGGCAAGCATCGCCCACTCCAGGTCTTCGCCACCGAGCTTGACCGGGCCGCGCTCGACCACGCTCGCGCCGGCCGATACCCTGGGAGCATTGAGGCCGACGTCGCACCGTGGCGGCTCGGGCTGTTCTTCACTGCCGAGGAGGGGTGCGATTCCTTCCGGGTGAGTCCGCAGCTTCGCGAAGCGGTCCTGTTTGCCGAGCAGGACCTGCTCGGCGATGCGCCCTTCTCTCAGATCGATCTCGTCTCCTGCCGGAACCTGCTCATCCCCATCCGGCCCGAGTTCCAGGAAAAGGCGATCTCGTTGCTCCACTACGCGATGCACGAAGGCGGTGCGCTGTTCCTCGGCGGCTCCAGGACCGTCAGCCCCCGGCTGGACCTGTTCAAGCCGCTGGATGCCCGATCCCGGATCTACCGCTGGATCGGCCCTGCCGGCCGGGCCCACCGCCAACTCAGAACCCACGCTTTCCTCGACCTCTGGGAGAGCCGGCGCCGACCCCCTCTGGATGGGTCCCATCCCGAGAGCTCGGAAATGGTGGACGACGAGCTGAAGCGAGTCAACGAGGAATTGCAGTCCGTCAACGAGGAGTTAGAATCCAGCAAGGAGGAACTGATGGCGTTGAACGAGGAACTCGCCGCGGTCAACGGCGAGCTCGCTCTCAGTATCGAGGATCTGGAGGATCGGTATGCGAACCTGGTCGCCGCCACCCAGGTGCCTGCCGTCTGCCTGGATCGCAGCCTGGCGATCCGATGGTTCACTCCCGCGGCCCAACAGGTCTTCCGCCTGGTGTCATCCGACCGCGGCCGTCTGCTCGCGCAAGTCGCCCACGACTTCATCACCGACGACCTCGCACCGGCCGCCAGGCGCCTGCAGATCGATCCGAAGCCGATCGAGGACGAGGTCTCAACCCGCGACGGCCGGACATTCCTCCGTCGCATCATGCCTTACCGTACCGGCGAGCAGCGGCTCGCCGGCATCATGATCGCCTTCTGGGATATCTCCCGGCGGAAACAGGCCGAGGAAGAATTGCGGCAACTGAACGCCGAGCTCGAAAGTCGGGTTGCCGAGCGCACCCAGGACATCCGCCGGCTGGTGACCCTGATCGAGACCAGCCACGACGCCATCTACACCCGAACGCCGGAAGGCACCATCAAGACCTGGAACCCCGGGGCGGAGCGGCTTTACGGCTACACCGTTCGGGAAACCCAGGATCAGCCGTACCTGATCCTGGTCCCGCACGATTGCCGCGACAAGGAGGCCGAGAAAAACCATCGGCTACGGCGCGGCGAGGGGATTCCACCGTACGAGACACGGCGGCTCTGCAAGGACGGCCGGACCATCTTCGTCTCCGTCGCCCATTCGCCGATCCAGGACGCGTCGGGCCAGGTCTTCGGGATCGCCACGATTGCCCGCGACATCACCGATCAAAAACAGGCCGAGGAGTCGCTCCGGCGGAGCGAGGCCCGCACCAGCGCGATCCTCGAGACCGCCATGGACGCCGTGATCGGCATCAATCATCGAGGCCTCATCCAGTGGGTCAATCCCGCCGCCGAACGGATGTTCGGCTACGCGGCCGCCGAGATGGAAGGTCACAATGTCAACATGCTCATGCCCCGCCCCTACCGCGACGAGCACGACGACTACCTCGCCAGGTATCAGGAGACCGGCCGCCGTCCCATGATCGGGTTCGGGCGGGAAGTCGAGGCCCGGCACAAGGACGGACATGTCTTCCCGGTCGACCTGGCCGTCAGCGAAGTCGAGCCCGGCCGCCTCTACACGAGCATTATCCGAGACATTACCAACAGGAGAACGCTCGAGCGCGAGGTCGTCGAAATTGCGTCCCTGGAGCAGAGACGCATCGGCCAGGACCTCCACGATAGCGTCGGCCAGGAGGTCACCGCCCTGAATCTGCTCGCCGACGACCTGGCCGAAACCCTGGGGAACGACCCCCTCGCCGCCCCGCCTCTGGTCGAGCGAATGAGGCAGGGGCTGCGTCGCATCCAGAAAGAGTTGCGCACCGTCCTCCGCGGGCTGGTCCCCGTCTCCGTCGACACCCTGGGGCTGATGGCCTCGCTGGCCGACCTGGTCTCCACCGTTCGCCAGCAAGGGAAGGCCGCCTGTACGTTCGATTGCCCTGAGCCAGTCACCATTGGAGACAACCTCGTCGCAACCCAGCTCTACCTGATCGCGCAGGAAGCCGTTCACAATGCGATGAAGCACGCACGCCCCAGGGAAATCCGCATCAGCCTGCGGTCCGATCACCGCCTCGTCTTGCAGGTGCAGGACGACGGGACCGGTCTGTCGGCCAGAACCGCGGAAGGTCAGGGACTGGGCCTTCGGATCATGCAAAACCGGGCCGCCGTCATCGGCGCCACCCTCATCTTCGAGGGCGCACAGCCACGCGGCACCCTCGTGACCTATACCCTGGCGAGGAGAGATGATGCAACAAAGCAAGACAGGACCGCCCGCCCGTGTCCTGATCGTCGATGATCACCCGGCGCTGAGGGAAGCGTTAGCGCTTCGAATCGGCCGGCATCCGGATCTGGAAGTCTGCGGGGAGGCCGCCGACGCGGGCGAGGCTCTCCGAATCATCGAGGAAACCCAGCCCGACGTGGCCGTCGTGGACCTCTCGCTGAAGTCAGGCGATGGACTGGACCTGATCAAAAGGATCAAGGACCGCAATCATCATATTCGGATGCTTGTCTGGTCGATGCACAGCGAGTCGCTCTATGCCGAGCGAGCCCTCCGCGCCGGTGCGATGGGCTACGTAAACAAGGACCAGGCCACCGGCACGATTATCGAGGCCATCCGGCGAGTGCTGGAGGGCAAGGTCTGGCTGAGCGAGGCGATGGCCGAGCGGATGCTGCGGCGGGCCGTGGGCCCGGCGCGGCCTGGAAACACGGGGTCGCCGCTGGACACCCTGGCCGATCGCGAGCTGGAGGTCTTCCGCCTCATCGGCGAGGGGATGAAGACCGTGGAAGTCGCCGAACAATTGCACCTCAGCGTCAAGACGGTCGAGACCTACCGCGACCGCATCCGTTTCAAGCTGGAACTGCGCAGCGGCACGGAGCTGGCCCACTACGCCACGCAGTGGCTCGTGCGGCAAGGGCAAGGGACATAACGAATCCTTTGGTGTTTTTGTAGTTATTCGCGGATCGGTCGCTATCGGGCGCGTCCGCGGACTGCCGCGGGTCCATTGAAGACCCGACGTGGCCGGGGTATCGTCGGCGGGGTGCGTCGGGGCGGACGATCGGCCGCGGGGCGCGAGTCGCGGCCCCACGCGACCCGCGGAGACACGAGGGAGGGACCGAGTGATTCGCCGCATCCTGCTCGCGATCGCCGCGATCGCCGCCCTGAACGCCCCGGCCACGGCCACGGCCGCCCCGCCGAACATCGTCGTGATCCTGGCCGACGACATGGGGTTCTCGGACC
>DAIDJI010000174.1 GCA_027451455.1 Planctomycetales bacterium
GCACCCGGGCAGCATGGCGGATGGCTTGGCAAGGCTTATGATCCGTTCCGGATCAACGGCGATCCCAACGCGGACGATTTCCACGTCGAGGGGCTCGGACTGCCCGACGGGATCTCGTCCGAGCGGCTCGGTGTACGTCGAACGCTCCGGAACGGACTCGATCTGGGTCACGAGCTTTCCGGGACGGGGCCTGCCACGTGGGATGGATACTGCGAGCGGGCGCTCGACTCACTGGCCTCGGCCGAGGCTGCCGGCGCATTTCAGATCGATCGCGAGGACCCCAGGCTCCGCGATCAATACGGGCGGAACATCCACGGGCAATGCCTGCTCCTGGGGCGCCGACTGATCGAGGCCGGGGTTCCGCTTGTCACTGTCAACTGGCACGACGACCACCAGAACTTTTGGGACACGCATTCAGCGAATTTTGCGCGTCTAAAAAACGAACTTATGCCCCCCGCAGATCAAGGATTTGCCGCCTTACTCGACGATCTCGAGATTCGGGGCCTCCTCAGCGAAACTCTCGTCGTCTGGGTAGGGGAGTTTGGACGTGCCCCTCGAATTACTCTCGGCAACGCGGGGCGCGAGCATTGGCCCCATTGTTATTCGGCAGTACTGGCAGGTGCAGGCATAAACGGCGGGGCGGTTTACGGTGTGAGCGATCGACGGGGCGCTTACCCGACGAAAGATCCGGTAAGCCCAGATGATCTCGGTGCTACGATACTTTTTGCTCTCGGCATTGACCCATCTCAAAAAGTGTTTGATCAAACTAACCGTCCTATGAGAATCAACGAAGGCTCTCCGCTTGTTCGGCTTTTCACCTAGGCGACCTTGACAAACACCTTTCTCCGAGGCCGTAAGCTGGATAGGATAGGCAGGTGACTCCTCACCAAGGAGGCCCTTATGGCTCGTCGCTTCAAGATGACGGAAGAGCCGTAAGCCCGGATCGAAAACCGCTCACCGGGAAGAGCGGCGCCCGCGCGGTGGGGCGGGCTGAGACAACCAACGACTCGTCGACGCCGTGAAAAGAATAAAACCTACCATCGGTTCAACCGATGGGACAGGTCCGGCATCCGGGTGCGGGTCATGGAGGGTCTCAAAGGGCACGCACGAGAGCTGTTCGGCCTCGAAAGGCTCTCCCAGGCGAGCGGTGAAGCGGGACATCTCATCGGATCGCGCCAGGGATGGTTGCCTCAGTAGGGTTGACGAGCCCATTACGCAATCAGGGCGCATCTGGGGAAGGTCTTCGTCGTCGCTAGATCACCCGGCGCTTTGATACTCAGAAGGACGGTTACATCAGGCCGAAGCTGGCACAGCCAACCTCGAAGAGTGAGAGCCAGTTCCTGCTTCGTCGGGGCTGCTTATCTTCTCCTGGCGTTAGTCCGCGAAGGACTCGAACGGGGGACGATCGGCGATAGGTCCAGTCATCGTATCGGTAGCGATCACGGCCCATCTCCTGGACTACCTGCGATCGTCGCGAGGGCAGTCGGGCGTAGCCGGAGGGTGGGGCTCTGGAGGTCGGTCTCGCGGACCCTCGGGCGGTAGCCCGAGAGGACGTCGCTCCGCGTGAGGATACCGACCAGCCGATGCGGTTGCGCCCGGCTGACCACGGGCAGCCGGCCGATCGAATGGTTGACCATATGATCGGCGGCCTGGCGAACCGTGCTATCGTCGTATACGAAGCGCACCGGTCCTCGCACAGCGTCGGAGAGGCGACGATCGCCAGCGAGCGAGGCGTCGGCGAGGTCACGGCGTGTGAGGAAGCCGACGAGCGTCCCCTCGCGCTGGACGACGGGGAAGCCTTGATGCGAGATGCCTGGAGCACCCGAGGCAAGCCAGGCTCGGGCTTGCTCCACTGTGTCGTCGGCGAAGAGAGTGACCACGTCCGTTGAGGCCACGGCTGTCACGAGGACCTGATCGAGTGCATCGGCCAGGTATTCTCCCGGCGCCCGGATCCCGCGCCGGGCGATCTTCTCCGTCATGATTGAGTTGCGCATCAGCAACGATGAGACGAGATAGGCCGCGGCGCAGCCGCCGAGCAGCGGCAGAAGCCCGAAGGGCTGGAGGGTCGTCTCGAACGCGAAGACCGCCGAGGCGAGCATCGCCCGCGACGCCCCCGAGAATATCGCGGCCATCCCCACCAGTGCGGCAATCCTCGGGTCGACGCCGAGGATCGGGGCCGCTCGCTCAAGACTGATCCCGACCAACGCGCCGACCCCACCGCCGATCGTAAAGAGCGGGGCCAGCGTGCCGCCCGAAGTCCCGCTCCCGAGGGCGACTGACCACGAAAGGAACTTCATCACGCAGAGGATCGCGATGGCTGGGGCGGCGAGATGGTTTGAGAGGACCGCGCTGATGTTGTCGTAGCCCACGCCCAGGGTATGCGGGACGAAGTAGCCGATGATGCCGACGACCAGGGCACCGAGCGCTGGCCACCACATCCAGTGGATCGGCAACTTCTCGAAGCCGTCCTCAATCGCGTAGACCAACTTGGTGACGCCCACCGCGATCAGCCCCATCAGGCCACCGAGCCCGATGTAGGCCGCCAGAGCGGCGCCGGTTGGCTGCTGGAGATCCGGCATCGCGAAGACGGGCTCCATCCCCTCGAAAATCATCCGAATCCCCGTCGCCGAGGAGGTAGCCAGCGCGACTGGGATAATCGATCGCGGCCGGAACTCGAAGAGCAGCAGTTCGATGGCGAGCAGGACCGCCGAGACGGGACTCCCGAAGGTCGCAGCCATTCCAGCAGCAGCCCCCGCGGCGAGTAACGTCTTCCTTTCGGCGGCGGTGGTATGGAGGAACTGGCCAAGGACCGAGCCTAATGCTCCGCCCGTCGCGATGATCGGTCCCTCAGCGCCGAATGGTCCTCCGGTACCGATCGAGATCGCCGAGGAGATCGGCTTCAGGAATGTCACCCGCGCTGGGATGCGGCTCTCGTTGGTCAGAACCTGTTCCATGGCTTCCGGGATGCCGTGGCCACGGATCGCCATCGAGCCATAGCGGGCCATCAAGCCGATCACAATCGCCCCGAGGACAGGGATTGGAACCGACCAGAGGCCCAGGTGAGGGATTGCCTCCGCGGGGGCACGGAACTCGGTCGAGATGGTCCCAAAATAGACGATGTTGGTAATGATCGCGATCAGTGAGACGAGCAGTTGCGCCACAAATGCGGCCGTGCTCCCCAGAAGGACGGCCAGAAGGCAGACCAGCAAGACCCGGCGATCGATGATCGCGTAGTGCTGAGGGACCTGGGCCGCCTCGGTAACCAGGTCCAGTGAGGGGGAGAGCGTTAATCCATCGGTCGTGGTCGACTTCGCAGGTTGCCGGTCCGACATGGTTTCTCTCAGTGCATTCCCGTGGACAGACGAGATCCAAGGGTTCCAGTATAAGAAGATGCGATCAAGGATCACAGGGCCCAGGCCAACGGTGAGTTGATGATGTCGAAGGGCGACGGCGCGCGATCGCGGCCGATCGTCGGGCGGATCGTGATCCGCATCCGGCGACCGGCCGCAACGGCCCGCTTGAGGTTGTATCCAGCCCGATCAGTGGACAGAGTCCGTGGTCGTCTTCGCCAGTACGTTCAACCAGGCGAGTGCAGCATCTCGGGTGAGCTTCATCGCCGTGCCGACCGTCGGCTCTGCCTCAGGGCGGCGGGTCGGGACTGATGTGATCTTCAGGCCCTCGGCGGCTTGGTTCAGTTCGTCGGCGATCGTTGAAAGCTCGACGGCCGCGATCGGCTCGAAGCGGGTGAGCCTGGGAGCAGGGATGGTAGCCGGAGCCGAGGCGACCTCGGCCGCAGGACCGGCCCAGACGTCATTGTCGTTGAACATGATCGCGACGGCATCGATGGAGGTCGCTGTCGCGGGCGGGATGAGCTGGGTTGCCGGCTTCTTCGGGAGGGCCGAGGCGACCTCGACCGCAGGACCGGCCCAGACGTCATTGTCGTCGAAGATTCTCGCGACGTCGTCGGTCGAGTTCGCCGTCGCACGTGGGAACCAAGAGGCCTCAGGTTTCTGTGGGAGGTCCATGCCGACCTCGACCGTCGGGCCGGCCCAGACGTTATTATCGTTGAAGATCCGTGCCACCATATCGGTTGGCATCGGCGTTGTGGGCCGGGCCGCCGTTGCGACCGGCCTTTCCGAGAGATTCATGCCATCGGACATCCGATTCAGCTCGTCGGCGAGGCGGCCGACCGCGCTGTCGAGGGCCGCGATCGGCTCGAACGTAACGGCCCGGGGCCCGGCGCACACCGTCGCGCCGGTACGGGCCCAGCTCAGGCTCGTCTGCAGGTCCGCCCCATCCGGGAGCGTAAGGCCAAGCCCACCGACCATGCCGACGAGGAGCAGCCGTAAGAACATCGATTCCCCTCCGCACGCCATCATCATCGTTGCGTCTCGATCCACTCCAGAGGATCTCATCGACAGTTCCGAACCGCGACCTTGTGACGATCCCGGGATCCTTTTCAGTCGCGGGTTCGGTTCTGATCGGCTGGTCAGGATGAAACGGGTAATCCGGCGCGGTTACGGAGAATCTCGGGACAGCAAAGGGAGGTGCGGTCAGGGTTTCATGGCGTGTTCCTCAGGTCGGACGCCCTTTTTCGCACCGTTGAAGCCGAAGGGGGTCGGGTGGAATTCGCCGACGATCGCCACGTCGGTGTGGTCAGTGATCCGGTCTTCGAGTCCGACGGCCCAGTAGGCGGCGTTGACGAGCATCCGGCGCGTGCCCTCGGCCTCAAGGTCGGTAGCAGCACCCATCGTTGTATTGAAGACGCGCGCCGACTTTCCCTTTACGCCGGTGTAGGTCCGGACCCAGGCTACGGGCATCATCGGATCGTTCTTCGGACCCGGCAGCGGCGGGTCGGTCGGCTTCATCCCGGTGAGGACCTGACCGAGAACCAGCGGTGTACAGTCGTCTGGAGGATGCGCCTCGTAGACATCTGTCGGGCCCCAGATGTCGCCGTCTTTGATCCCCCGAAGGATCGGGTGGTCCTTCGCGCCGGGCGAGAGGATGCCGCGAGTGCTCTGGTGACCGTGGTGACCGTGGTGGTTCACCCAGGTCTCGCCCAGAACCTGGCGGCCGAAACCGCCTTTCCACTCCCCCTTGCCATTCGACGAGTAGTTCTTGTACGTCGGGCTCCGGAGGTTGAAAGCGTGGGTCGCCGTCCGCATCCCGATAACGGGGCGGCCAGATTCGACGTAGTCGACGACCTCTTTCATCTGATCATCGGGTAGGTTGCGGTACCGCGTCGCGATGATCATCAGATCGGCCGAGCGCAGCGCCTCCAGACCCGGAATGTTGTCGGACCGATTCGGATCGATCGAGCCATCCTTACCGATCGCGAACAGGACCGTGCATGTAAATCCATGCCTACGTGCGAGAATCTTGCCGAGCTGCGGCAGCGCCTCCTCTGAGCGATACTCCTCGTCGCCGCTAATCAGGACGACGTGCTTTCCCTTGCCAGGACCGTCAGTCCCCTCGTATCTCACCCACGGCTCGGCCGCCATCGCGGAGGCCGTGAGCAGCCAGGCCATCGCAAGAGTCAGGGCGGGTCGCTTCATCGCTCGTTTCTCCTCGACGTGCCCCGTCCCTCGGGCGGGGCTTCTTGTCATTTCACCCTTTTGATTTTCCTTCTTCAATATTCGAGATTCAATATTAAAGAATAGGAAAATAAAAAGGAGGACTGGAATTGCCAGGGCAGTCCGTCACGAACCCGGAGAGCCCAGTGTAACGGGCCCCGGGGGTCGAGGGAACGGGGCAGGCGAGGCTGATCAACTGAAGAGTGGTGTGCCAGTGGTGGGGTGGTCTTTGACAAGGGAGCGGAGCATCGTCGCCAGCTCGGTGGCGTTGGGGATCTCCTTGAAGCGGAGAATCGGGCCGGTCAGCTCCTGGAGTACCTCCTCATCGACCTTCAGGCGGTCGGAGATCGCCAGGACGTAACGGGGCGGCCCGTAGCCAGGCAGGAGGCGGAGCAAACGCTCCAGGCTGGCCCTCTTCCAGAAACCGACGACCTCGAAGAGGACATCGGTGCCGCTCGGTTTGTGGACAAGGCGATAATCGGGGATCCAGACACCTTCGCGACCGAGCTCAATGACGTCGGTGCTCTCGTGCAGTTCCCAGTCGGTGGCGACCTGTCGGAAGCGGTCGACGAACGCGGCGAGCTCAGGCGGTGTGTAGGTACCGGTGTCGGCCTGGGGCGAGACCAGGCCGTCGTTGGCTTCGAGGTGGAAGCTCCTCGGCTCCCGGCGAGGACCCCAGCGCAGCTCGGCATCAAGGCGGAAATCGCGGCAGTGCAGCAACGCAGGGAGGAACATCGCCATCTGGAGTCCGTATTTCGTCGTGGCGTTGAAGAGGCTAAGGGGGCCGTCGATGTGGACGACGTAGCCATCACGCATGCCTCCGTCTACTCGATAGAGCAGCCGGTGAAACTTCAGCCGGCGAAAGAGAGCCCGATACCGGGTCGGCCCTTCACCCCGGACCTCGAATCGGACCAGCACCGATCGAAGCAAGACCGCCTGCGCAAGCGCGACGTTGTAACGATCGATCAAGCGTTGGGCGGTCAGGTCGTCGAACCGGAGCAATCGATTCTCGTCGCGGAGATCCGCGAAGAGCGAGCCGAGCAGCGCCTGCGGCTCGACGCCCAGTTCACCTGCGACGCGGGCGAGGACGACGTCGCGGTCGAAGTGCGGGCGATGGCCGGGCGTGGAGGCCTCGGCGACCAGGATCTTGCGGTGCGCGGCGGCGGCCGAGAAGACCTTCTCGCGAACCTCATCGGGCGGGACGTCGGCAACGACCTCGAACTCAGCCCGGTCTTCCAGGACCTTCGCCAGCCCTCGGTGGACCTGGGTGGCTTTACCGCCGCCTCCAAAAAGCGCATCGACCTCCGACTCGATCTCGCCGCGCGTCATTCCGATGCCTTCACGGTAGAGCAGCAGAAGGCTCTCAGCCGCCTCCAGCCAATGGGACGCCTCGCGGTCAATGTAGAGCGGGATCACCCGCTGTTTCGCGTACTTCACGCGGATCAGGTCGCCTGTGAGCATGGAGCACTCGTGATCGGCGTACGTGGGACCGAAGATTGCCGGACGGAGCTGGCTCCTACAGGGAGCCGGGCCTCAATCTCTTCCTCTTTGTCCGAGGTCATTAGGCTTCCCCCCGTAGGCGCTGTGCTGTCGTCGGCGGTTCGAGGTGAACTCCTCGACCGTGTCCCGGGTGATGACCTCGTAGAGCACCGCCTCCTTGTCGCCCGACTTGCGGAGGACTCGCCCCAGGCGCTGGACGTGCTCGCGGACCGAGCCGGTCCCGGAGAGGACCACCGCGACGTTCGCCTCGGGGACGTTCACCCCCTCGTTGAGCACCCGAGAAGTCGCCACGATTGGGTACTCGCCCGAGTTGAATTTGAGCAGGACGTCCCGCCGCTCCTTCGTCTTCGTCTGGTGGGTGATCACCGGAACGAGAAACTGCCTGGCGATGTTGTAAACAGTCGCGTTATCGTGCGTGAAAATGATCACACGATCGCCATTATGACGTTCGAGCAGGCGGCCGAGGAGGTTCAGCTTTGCCGGGGCGGCGAGCGCCAGCTCGCGCTGCTCTCGGTAGGCGCGGAAGGCTTCGCGGCCCTCGGGGGACCGATGGGCGACGTAGATGAACTGGCTCCAACCGTCGGGCCGTCGCATGTCGACTCCCGAGTCGCGAAGGAAGCTTCGGTAGAGTTCGCGAGCACGCTCGTATCGGATACGTTCCTCGTCGCTGAGGTGAACGTAGAGCGTCATTACCCGGTAATCGGCCAGGTAGTGACCGCGAAGCTGGGTGATCTCGCGTCGATAGACGATCGGGCCGATGAGCTGATCGAGATGAGCGTGCGCCATGTCGGCACGCTCGGGAGTGGCGGTCAGGCCGAGGCGGAACGGGGCAATCGACGAGGCGGCGGCGATCCCGTAGGTCGGACCGGGCAGGTGGTGGCACTCGTCGAAGACGATCAGGCCGAACTGGTTGCCGAGGCGGTCCATGTTCAAGTAGGCCGAGTCGTAGGTCGTGACAGTGAGCGGACGGATCTCGTAATAGCCGCCGCCAAGCAGGCCGACCTCGACACCGAAACTCATTGAGAGCTCGTCGTACCACTGGTTCATCAGGTCGATGGTCGGAGTGACGACCAGCGTCGGGCGGCCAGCACGCTCGATCGCCAGGCAGGCCAGATGTGTCTTACCGGTCCCGGTCGGCAGGACGACCACGCCGGTCCCTCGTCCTTTCCACCAGGCGTCGAGTCCCTCAAGCTGGTGCGGAAACGCCTGCTTGGTGACTTTCAGATCCCACCTCACCTTGTCATAAGCGCGGGCCTCGTCTCGATAGGCCCGGCCTCGGTGCCGGAGTTGCTCGACGACTGGCCGGTAGTACATCGCCTGGGTCCGGTGCTGACGGGTTCGGTGGTCGAACAGCACGTAGGGCAGTTGCAGGTCCTCGCCCTCGGGGACATCCTCGACAACAAGCGTTCCGGAGTCGAAGACGAGCCGGAGGGGCGGCGCAACCTCCGCGGTCGCTGAACCGTTCGGCGACTCTTCGCCAACGCTCATCGGGCCTGTCCTCCCTCAACGGGTGGTTCGGGATTGCGACGGGCCTTCAGCCAGCCGAACAACTCAGCCACCGCGAGCCGGTATCCTGGCAGCACCGGGTCTCCGACCAGCACGCCCTCGGCAGGGAGATCCTCCGGCGGGAGGCCCGGTCGGTGGACCTGCGCCGTCTTTCGGATCGGGTCGATCAGCCAGCCGAGCGGGCAGCCCTGGAAGACCGAAAAGACGATCTTCTCACGACACTTCTTCGCCGACGGGTCCGGTGGGACGATCTCAAGGTGGATGTCGGGCGGGCGGAGGGTCGGGTCGAGTACCTCGCCATCCTCGTCGACATCGATATGCGCGGCGATCAGGAAGGCGACGTCGGGGATGATC
>DAIDJI010000175.1 GCA_027451455.1 Planctomycetales bacterium
GGGATCGTCGACAAGCTCGTGCACCGGCATCCCCACGTCTTCGGCGACATGAGCGCCGAGGACGCCGACGCCGTCCTCCGGAACTGGGAGAAGCTCAAGGCGATCGCCAGCGCATTGCTCAACACGTAGGCGAGGAACTGCCGCCCCCACGATCCGCCCCGAGCATCGTTGAAGGTCAGACGTCGGTTGAGCGTGAAGTTCCAGACCAGCGCGGTGCTGATCGAGATGGCCGCCGCAATCGCCAGAGTCCAGGAGAAGCCGGATCGTCCGACAGCGGTCCCGGCGATCGCCGTGAACGAGAGCAACCACTGCAAAAGAGCGTAGATCGAGAGATCCACGACCATCCCCGAGGCCCCCACGCAGCAGAACTGGATCAGCCGGGAGAAGCTGCCGTATCGGCCGTCGAGGACATGCTTCAACGATCGAAGATCGCGCACCCCGAACCGCTGCCGGGCGAACTGGTCGCCGACCGGGACCCGGACATCCACGCACCGCCCGGGCCGCCGGAGGAGGAGTTCCAGCACCAGGCTCGACCCGTTCCCCGAGAGCCGGCGCCCGCCCCGCTCCCAGAGCGACCGTCGCATCACGAGGAGCCCCGAGAAGACATCGCCCGAGCCGAGGATCAAACGGCTCGCCGCCGAGGCTCCCAGCCGCCAGACGTCCGAACCGCCGGTACCTCCTCGCGGGACGGCGATGGCCAGGTCGGGATCACGTGCGGCGACCGCGCGCAGCATCTCAGTAACCGCTGAATCAGCGTAGGATCGCGAGACGTCCAGGACCATCAGGCGATCGCCGGTGGACGTCGCGAGCCCGGCCCGCGCCCGATCGTCCCAGCTTCCGCGTGAGACCGGGACGAGCGTCCAACCTTCGCTGGCCGCGATCCCCTCCAGTTCGGCCTCGTCGCCGACCACCAACACCTCGAGCGTCCCCGCAGCCCTCGCTTGGTCGATCACCTGGCGGAGCCGGGACCATTCGGAGGACACCAGGGACGATCCATCGATTATCGGGAGGATCAGGCTGAGGCTGCCGTCGCGGCCCTCGGGTACCGCATCCGACTGTTGACGGCCCCACCGCGCGGTCATCGCGTCGGACGGCTCGGGAGATCCCATTCGGCTCCTCAGTATCCCGACCTCGCGACGATTCCGCCGCGCAAGAAGAAGGCCCGGCAAATCGCCGGCCCAGCGCCATGATAAAACTTTCTGAACATAGTATAGTTCCAACCGCGAAAGCAATCAAGACAGCCCCACCAACATCCACGATCGCACGATATTGGGCGTCGTTCGACGCACCGGCCGGAGGGCCTGGTCGGCGTTGCCATCCGACTCGTTGAAATTGTATGGTTAAGCGCGGGTCGGGGATTCTCGACCGCCAGCCATTCTCACCGATCGAAGGAGCCAGGCCCTTGAGGACGGTCATCACCGGCGGCGCTGGGTTTATCGGGTCGCACCTCTGCGAGCGGTTCCTGGCCGAGGGGCACGAGGTCCTCTGCGTCGACAACCTCCTGACCGGAACTCGCCGCAACATCGAGCACCTCGCCGATCACCCTCGTTTCCGGTTCATCGAGCACAACATCTCGGAGCCTATTGAACTGGAGGGGTCGGTCGACAACGTCCTGCACTTCGCCAGCCCGGCCAGCCCGGTCGATTACCTGGCGCACCCGATCCCGACCCTCAAGGTCGGCTCGCTCGGCACCCACAACGCTCTCGGGCTGGCGAAGGCCAAGGATGCCCGGTTTCTGCTGGCGAGCACGTCGGAGGTCTACGGCGACCCTGAGGTCCACCCCCAGCGCGAGGATTACTGGGGCAACGTCAATCCGATCGGCCCCCGCGGCTGCTACGACGAGGCCAAACGGTTCGCCGAGGCGATCACGATGGCCTATCACCGCTATCACGGTGTCAAGACGCGGATCGTCCGGATCTTCAACACCTACGGCCCGAGGATGCGGCTCAACGACGGCCGAGTTCTGCCCAACTTCATGCGACAGGCCCTGAGGGGCGAACCGATCACCGTCTACGGCGAGGGCCAGCAGACCCGCAGCTTCTGCTATGTGGACGACCTCGTCGAGGGGATCTTCCGCCTGCTCCACGCCGACTTTTCCGAGCCGGTCAACATCGGCAACCCCTCCGAGATCACCGTCCTTCAACTCGCCCAGGAAATTATCGCCCTCGTCGCCGGAACGAAAAGCCAGATCATCTACGAGGATCTCCCGCAGGATGATCCCCGGCGACGGAAGCCCGACATCACCCGCGCCCGAGAACTTCTCGGCTGGGAGCCAAAGGTCGATCGCTCCGAGGGCCTGAGGCGATCGCTGGAATACTTCCAGGGCGCCGTCTGATCCAACCGCTTCCGGATGGATCAGACGGCGCCCACCCCTGGCGGATGAGCGGAGCCCAGCCCCCGGGATGGTTTACCGGACCATGGTCGGGCTATCGATGTTGTTACCGGTCGTCGTTGCCTTGTTGCCGACAACCAGGGTATTCGTCAGCGTGAGGGTCCCGGTGGAGACGAAGACACCGCCCCCGTTTCCCGGACCGCTCGGTGTACCCCCGATCGCCGAATTCCCGGTGATCCAGTCGCTCTTGAAGCTGGCCGATCCGCCCGAGAGGGCCACGGCGCCACCCTGTCCGGCACCTCCGGCGGCCGATCCGCTCCCGGCGCCGCCGACTGCGGAGTTGCCGGTGAACAGGCTGGCCGTGATTGCGATCGAGTCGGCCTGAATGGCGATCGCGCCGCCCGAGGCGGCTCCGCCGGCCGAGCCCCCCAGGGACTCGTTCTGGGTGAAGAGAGAGCCCTGGATCGTCAGGGCGGGGGCCGGAGGCGCAAAGGCAGTTCCGCTCAAGGCGATCGCACCACCGGCGGCCTGACCGCCCGGAGCGCTTCCGATGGCCTTGTTGCCCGTGAAGAACGAGTTTGCGATCGTTCCCTGCGCCAGGCCGGAGAGGTCCATCGCTCCTCCCTCGGCCAAGCTGGTCCCGTTGGCGGTATTGCCGTCGAAGAGACTGCCCTTCACCGAGAGATGGGCGTAGGGCCCGGCGTAGACGGCTCCGCCGTCGCCAGCCTGGTTCTTCGAGAGAGTGCTGCCGACGATCGTGAGCGTGTCGGTCCCCGGACTCGGCGCTGTGAGGAGGAAATCCTCCATCGCGATCCCGCCGCCGTAGGTCGTCCCGCCTGGATAGGTCGCGACGTTGCCGCGGATCAGACTGCCGATGACCGTGACATTGGGTCCGTTCGTCGAAAGAATCCCGGCGCCGTTGCTCGTCGAGGTATTGCCGGAGATGGTGCTGAGAACGACGTTGAGTTTCGGTGCGGCGGACCCGAAGACCCCACCGACCTGAATCCCGCCGCCCTGGTTTCCGGCGACCGAGGAGGCATAGAGGCCGACGTTCTCGCCATAGGCCCGAATTCCGCCCTCAATCGCGGCCGAGTTCCCGGAGATCGTCGAATCGACAAGCGTCATCGAGACGGAACTCGTTCCGCTGCTATCGATCCCGCCGCCAAAGACCGTCGCCGTGTTGCCCGAGAGTTTCGAGCCGAGGATCGTCAACGATCCGCCGGAATCGAAGAGGCCGCCGCCATTGTTCGCCGTGTTACCCGAGAGACTTGAGCCGACGATGGTCAACGGGCCGGCCGTGCCGCTGACGTTATACCCGCCGGCCTCGATCCCGCCGCCGTTGCCGCTCGCTGAGTTCCCGGAGATCGTCGAGCCGACGATCGTCAGCGATCCGGTCGCGGAGGCCACTCCCGCGCCGGCGTACGAGGCGTTGCCCGAGATCAGGTCGTCCGCGAGCGTGAGGTTCCCCTGGTTCGTCACTCCGCCGCCGCCGAAGGCAGGCCCGATCGACTGGCCGCCGGAGATCGTCAGGCCCGAGATCGTCGCCGTGACACCGGCATCCACCGCGAAGACCGACGACTTCCCACCGCCATTGACCGTGACCTGCCCCGCTCCCGGGCCGAGGATGCGAATCGACTTCGAGACCTCCAGCGGACCCCCCGTCAGGTCGATCGTTCCATAAGCGGACGGGGCAAACGCGATCACATCTCCTGGCTTCGACGCCGCGATCTCAGCGCGGAGCGAGCCGGCGGTCCCGTCGCCGAGATTGCTCACGACGAGCGTGCTGAGCAGCGACCGGGTCTCGAGCCCGGCCAATATCGGTCGAAACTTCGAGCGGGGCCGCCTTCGGCCCTCCGAGGCGCGCAACGATCGGCGACGGGCCGAGGACGGTCCGGGATTCGGAATCGACATCGAGGTCTCCTGGGTGCGTGATCGGAATGCCGAGAAGAGAATTCATCGGTCCGCCGATCCCCCCGAAGCGTTCTCCCCTCGGAGATCGCTCCGGATCCCAGGTGCCATCAAGCCCCAACCGCCGAGAGTCCCCGCGATCGAGAGCCCGACCGATTCACCCCAGCGGACCATGCATGAATTCGAGGAGAACTCTAGAAGAGGAATGCGTCTCGGTCCATTGTCCGAGCAAAAAACGCGCGCAGGGACACGCGATGATGCAGCGAATCGCCACGGGTCGGCCGCGGACGACATCGCGGGGTTCAGGTGCGATCGGCGCGAGCGATTCTCGGCGCGTTCTGCTGGATCTTCCGGACGGCCTCGGCGATCTGGTCCATGTCGGACCTCGGGCCGAGAAAAAGGGTCTGGAAGAACCAGACGGCCTGCTCGCAGAGCAGGTCGTTGGCGGGGCAATGAATGCGATCGAGGTAGTCGGCTATTCGCTCGCGCGAGTAGACGGCGCGGAACGGGCGCGATTCGAGGGTGTTCTTCAAAAAGGTCTCGCGGTAGAGCGGACTGTAGCCGGCCGAGCCGGGGATGCCCTCCGCGGCCAACGCCTCCAGGAATCGGGCACGCGAGAGGCCCCCGAAGCCGGCCGGGTCGTATCGGAACATATAAAGGTGATACGAACTCCGGGTGCAGCCGTCGTACAGTCGAGCGGGGGTGATCCCGGGAATCTCGCGAAGGAGGCTGGTGAGGTAAGCGGCGTTTTGCTCGCGGCGACGCGCCTGCTCTTCCAGCCGGGAGAGCTGGGTCATCAGGAGGGCCCCCTGGAACTCGGTCATCCGCAGGTTGGCACCGTTCCGGGCGTAGTTGAGACCCCCAACGGTTGCCCGACCGTTGTTCTGGAAGCTTCGGCATTCGTTCGCGAGGCGGTCGTCATTGGTGAGGATGGCGCCGCCTTCGCCCGAGTTGAGGTTCTTCGAGGCCTGGAAGCTGAAGCATCCGAGGTCGCCGATCGTGCTGAGCTTCCGCCCCTTCCATTCCCCGAGGACGGCCTGGCAAGCATCTTCCAGGACCGGGAGCTTGTGCCGGCCGGCGACCTGGAGGATTCCGTCCAGGTCGGCCGCCGACCCGCCAATATGGACCGGGAGCAGCAGGGCCGTCTGACGGGTGATCGAGGCCTCGATCCGTCGGGCGTCGATCTGGAAGGTCTCCGGGTCGACGTCCACGAAGACGGGGAGGGCATGGTGGATCAGGACCGCGTTGATGGTCGCCACGAAGGTGTAAGGGGGAACGATCACCTCATCGCCCGGCCCGATCCCGAGTGCGGCCATCGACGTGATGAGGGCACTCGTCCCATTGGCGACCGCGACGCAATGCTTCGCGCCCATGGTCCGGGCCCAGGTTTCCTCGAATCGCTCGACGCGGTGCCCATCGATCCGGCACCATTTCTTGCTTCGAAGGACTTCCAGCCAGCCTCGTTCGTCGTTCTCGCCGACGATCGGCCAGGAGGCGAATCGGTCGCGACGGACCGGCGTCCCGCCCAGGATCGCTGGCGTCGCGCTGGCTCCCGCGGCCGCCTGATGGCCGACGAGACCGAACGCGGACGCGGCCGACGAGAGAGCCCCCAGGAATCCCCGCCTTGATCGGGCCTCGAGCATCCGACACCCCCATTTCTCGGTTTCCGAGCGGTCGGGCTTCTCGAATCCCGATCGTTTCCGACAGTCTAACGCCGGTGCCCGATCGCCACCAGCATCGGACCGGATCTCCCCTTTTTCTGGCATCCCTTGCAATCACGGCCCCTTGCGTAACTCCTTGACCGATCCCGGGACGATGTGCCAAAATGGATGGAGATTCTGGAGGGGTGCTGGCGTGGTCCGGGTCGGGGCTCAAGGGGAAGCGGGAGCGTGCCGGCACTGAGAAAGGATCCGAGTTCGCATCCAGGGGTCGAACAACCCCTTTCACTCCTCGTAATGGGGGAGAGAGGCGGTGGAGCCATCCGCTGGCAAGCGGACGGCCCCTGAGGCGGACTCCGGCCGATCGAGCGACGTTTGCATCCAGAGCGGGCCTCACCACGATGGGCATCGGGCGCAAATCGGGATGTCGAACCCGACGGACTGGTCGTCCCGCGCGACGGCCGGTTTGCGAGGCGATGGAGCGTCGACGTCTTCTCTCGGCTCTCCTCGTGCAAAACACCAACGACTCGGGGCCGAACTCGCTCCGATGGGCGATCGAGCAGGCCAACCTCGGTGCGCCTGGGATCACCGCCCAGATCGACTTCCAGATCCCAGGCAACGTTCCCTGCACGATCCCGTTGGCCTCGCCTTTACCGGCCATCAACGTGCCGGTGATGATCGACGGGACGACTCAGCCCGGCTATCTTTCAACCCCCGTGATCGAGATCGACGGCTCGCATCTCACCGGAAGCGGGGCGGTCAACGGTCTGGTCGTCCAAGCCGGAGCCAGCACCATCGAGGGACTCTCTCTTGTCGGGTTCTCGGGCGCAGCGATCCTGCTTCAAACGGGTGGCCAGAACCTCCTCGCGGGGAATTACCTCGGACTCGATCCGAGCGGAGCCGCCGGAAAACCGAACGGGACAGGGCTCGAGCTGTCCGGCTCGTCGAACAACACCATCGGCGCCGGCGTTGGGTCCACGAACGTGATCTCGGGAAACGCCGGCGACGGGATCGTGATCGAGGCCGGCGGTGGGACCAGCAGCACGGCCAATATCATCCAGGGCAACCTGATCGGCACCTCGCCCAGCGGGCTCCAGGCCCTGGGTAACGGCGGCGACGGCGTGGAGGTGGAAGGAGTCGGCTCCAATTCGATCGGGATGCCTGGCCAGGGCTTCGGCAACGTGATCTCGGGAAACACCGTCGCGGGGATCGCGTTGTCGGCCGATGCGACCGGGAACACGATCCAGAATAATGAGATCGGCGTGGCGGGGGACGGCCGGTCGCCACTCGGCAACCAGGGAGACGGCATCCTCCTGGAGAGTGCTCCTGGCACAACCATCGGCGGGACGGAGCCCAATCAGCGGAACATCATCAGCGCCAACATGGGCAACGGGATCGAGAGCGAGGGCGACTCCGCCGGCCTGCTGATCACGGACAATGCGATTGGGACCGACGCGACCGGTCAGCTCGCGCTGGGCAACCATCTCAACGGCGTCAGCCTCACGTCGTCGTCGGCGACCGTGGGGGGTACGAACGCGGGTGCGGCCAACGTCATCGACAACAACGGCGGCGGGACCACCGGGGCCGGCGTGATGGTCCTGGGGAATGCGGATTACGACTCGATTCTTTCCAACTCGATCGCGAACAACGCCGGACTTGGGATCAACTTCGGCAACGGCCCGTCTGGTACGCACAATCCGGGAACGCCGGGTCCGAACAATTTTCAGAACTACCCGACCCTCACCCTTGCCAAGAACGACGGGACGGCCACGACCATCATCGGGAGTCTCTACGAGAGCCCGAACACCTCGTACCTCATCCAGCTCTTCGCCAACCGGCAGGCCGACGCCTCGGGTTACGGGCAGGGCCAGACCTACCTCGAAACCACGAGCGTCCAGACCGACAACACGGGAAATGGGACCTTTCAGGTCAGTCTGCCTCCCATCGTCTCGCCCGGAATGTACATCTCGGCCACGGCGACCGATCCGCAGGGGAATACCTCGGAATTCTCCTCGGACCTTGCAGTTCAGGGCGTGGTCAACCTGGTCGTCTCCGGGACCGCGACGCCCAACCCGGTGGCGTCGGGCTCGGACGTGACCGTCTCGCTTCAGGTGACGAACGTGGGGACGGCCGACGCCCAGGGGGTGGTCCTCGCGGATCAGCTTCCTTCCGGTGCCACGCTGGTTTCCGCGACGCTCAGCCAGGGCACGATGATTCCCACCATCGGTTCCGGCTCGCTCCAGTTCCTTCTTCAGACAATCCCGGCCGGAACGTCCGCCACCGCCACTCTCGTCGTCCAGACCGACACGAAGACCACCGGCAACCTGACCGACCTGGCCACTGTCTCCAGTCAGGAGACTACGAATCCCGACCAGGCGACGATCCCGGTGACTGTGGATCCATCGGCCAACCTCTCGGTTTCGATGACCGACGGCCCCTCGCCGGCCCTTGTCGGCGGCGAGCTAACCTACACGATCACGACGACCAACCTCGGCCCGCAGACCGCCCCGAATGCCCAGGTGGTGCTACCGATCGCCTCCGGCCTCTCGTTCGTCTCGGCCCGTTCGAGCATCGGATCGGCTTCACTGGCGGGAGGAAACGTCGTCGCGAGCCTCGGCGATCTCGCCGTGGGGAGCCAGGCCGTCGTGACCGTGGTCGTCCAGGCCGATCGACTTGGTTCCGTCACCGAGGTCGCGACGGCGACCAGCGAGGCCATTCCGAACTCGACGACGAACCAGAACGTCGCGAGCCTCACGACCGATGTCCAGCCGGCGAGCGACCTTTCGGTCGTCCTCGCCGCTGACTCGATGATCGCGACGACCGGCGTCCCGATGACCTACACGATCACCGTCGCCAACGCCGGCCCGCTCGACGCCACCTCGGTCGTCCTGGCAGACACCCTTCCCGCGGGCGTCCAACTCGTCTCGACCACAAGCAGTGCCGGCCTCACGCCGACGAACACCAGCGGCGTTCTGAACTTCACGATCGCGACCCTCCCCTCGGGAACCCAACAGACCTTCACCGTCGTTGTCGAT
>DAIDJI010000176.1 GCA_027451455.1 Planctomycetales bacterium
CCTCGACCCGAACCTCAACCGCCCCTTCGGTCACTACTCGCAGGGCATGCGCCAGCGCACCTCGCTGGCCCGCGTGCTGATTGCCTCGCCGGATCTGCTGCTACTCGACGAGCCCTTCTCGAACATGGACGTGGAGAGCGCGCGGCAGATGGTGGACCTGCTGGCCCGTTTTCGCCAGAGCGACCGCACCATCGTCATCACCACGCACCAGCGCGAGCTGGCCGCCTACCAGAAGCAGCTCCAGCAGCAGACGACGGCCGCGATCCGCGCCCAGCAGCGGACGATCCAGGCGCAGACCACGGCGAAGCTGAGCGCGCGTCGCGATCAGGTGGGGCGCCGGGCGCGTTGCCGTACTTGCGGGACCCTCCTGCGGGTGCCTGAGCCGCTTGAATCGTCCGAGGCGCCGTTGATCGACCCGATAAGCCTTGTCGACGCCACAGTGATCTCACCGACCCGATCGACGCCCCCTCCCCTGCCCCATTCGGAAGTTCCCCGGGAGCGAGAGGCGACCGCGATCGATGCTTTTCGCGACTTCTTCACGGGCGGCTTCCAGGTCGAGAGCATCGCTACGTTGCTGGTCGTCCTCAGCGCGGCCGATGTGTTCCTGACCTATACACTGCTACGATCGAGCCCGCAGTTTTTCGAGTCGAACCCTGTCGCCGCCTGGGTTTTCCATCGATGGAACATCGCTGGGATGGCGATCTTTAAGTTCGCGGTCATCGGCTTCGCGATTGCGATCGGCGAATACATCGAGCGGAGACGTCCCGGCTTGGGGAAGCTCGTGCTGGCGATTGGATGTCTTGCGGCAGCGGCGGTGCTCTGGCACGGACTGAGTCTCTACCTGGGTCTCGCCGGGGCAAATCCGGATGAGGGATGAGGCCCTCCCATCGGTCGGCCTCAGGATTGTTTAAGGATCGTGAAGCGGTCGACCACGCCGCCGTGGTGGTCTACCTGAGTGCCGACGAGCGTCAGGCCATCGATCTCAAGGAGAAAGGTTCCAAGCCGGCGGATACCGCGGCGGTCCTGGTCTCCCTCGGGGAGCTCGACCATCGCCGGGTGTCCGAGTCGGTTGTCGTGGGGATTCGAGGGGTCGGCCGGCTGCTCGGCGCCTGCTGTTCCGGTCACGACCACGACCAGCCCCGAATGAGGCCCCCTGCCCTTCACGATGGGCGAGGTTCGGCCGTCGCTCTTGTGCTTCCGGTGGCGGGCCGGGTCGAACGTTGAGCGGGGACCGTGGTGGCCGTCGAGCAAGTACGACCGTTGATACGTGTGGTCGTGCCCGTTCAGTAGCAGGTCGACCCCGTGCGCCTCGAGCGCTGGAAGAAGCTGCTCGCGGACCTCAACGAGGAATCCGTTGGTGTCTGACTCGTACTTGCCATCGCAATACGGCGGGAAGTGCTCGGCGACAATCCGCCAATCGCCCTTCGCCTCAGCGAGGTCGCGTTCCAACCATCGACGCTGCGGCGAGGACGCATCCTTCCACTCGGCCTTCCAGAGATCCAGCACGGTGAAATGGATATTGGCGTGATCGAACGAATAGTAATTGGAACAACCTGACGGGACGCCGCCGGACTCGCCGTGCTCGGGTACGGTGAAGATGCCGAAGTAGTCATCGGTTAACTCGTGGTTGCCGATGCAGGGCCAGAGGGGCGTCCGACGCAACTCGTCTCGGTAGACGGAGAACACGGCGGTCTGATACTCGGCGTCGGTCCCGTGGCCATAGGCGTTGTCGCCGAGGAGGAGGATGCCGTCGATCGGCGGCCGGCCGTGGTCGAACCGCCGAAAGCCGTTGCGGGCCGAGATCGACTTGCCTGGGTTGCCGGTGCCGACGCGGTTGGTCCCGCAGTCGCCCAGGACCCAGAAGCGCGAGGGCGAGGGCCGGCCGGGGATCGGTGCTGTTCGGAAGGAATGGGCCTCATCGACACCGGCGAGGATCGCGGTTGCGGCCTCGATGGCGTAGTAATAGGTGCGCCCGGGTTGCAACCCCTCGACGATCGCCGACCAGTCCTCTGCGCCCGGGATGCCCGACTTGACGAGCTGGGCCGGAACGAACCGGTCGAGGGCCTCGGGGGTGTCTCCGTATCGGAGGCGTCCGTCCCTGGCGCCGCCGTCGGTCCGCCATCGGACGACCACCCGGTCAGGCCCGATCGATTGCAGGTAGGGTCCGCGCCTCAATTCGCCGGTCGATTCGACCGGACGAGGGAGCGAGCGGCCGGGTATCGCCGGCGCTGGCTGGCTGGCTGGTGCCAGGCCGAGCGCGGCCATCGATTGGAAAAACGATCTTCGACGGATCGGGTCCATGGGGAGAGTTCCGATGGCGGGTTTTCAGGGCCTTGAGGGTCTTGGAACGCTCCGACCGTTGCGTCGGTACGATTCCAGGAGCGCTGTCAAATCGGCGACGACGCCGGGCCGATCGGCGTAGAGGTCGCGGGTCTCGCCGGGGTCGTCTCGGAGGTTGTAGAGCTGTCCCGCCGGCTCGCCCGGCTTCGGAAGGATGTATTGTGGAAGCGTGAACCCGCCCGTACCTCGACCGAGGATCAGCTTCCATTCGCCGCGCCGGATCGCGAACGTTCCGATCAGGGCGTGGTGGACGGTTGCCTCGCGGAGCGGCCGCGGGTAGGGTCGGTCCAGGATCGCGGGTAGGATGTCGTGGCTGTCCTCGCCTGCATCGTCCGGGAGCCTCTCGCCGACGATCAAGGCGCAGGTTGCCATCAGGTCGACCAGGCAGACGGTCTCGTCACAGGTCGTTCCGGCCGGGACGTGCCCCGGCCATCGGGCGATCATCGGGACGCGGTGGCCGCCTTCATGGATGTCTCCCTTCATCCCCCGCCATCGGCCGTTGGGCCGGTGGCCATATCGGGCGATCACCGAGCCCGTCGGCGCACCCTCGTCGGCGAATCCGGGCGAACCGTTGTCGCTGGTCAGGATGACCAGAGTGTTCTCCGTCATCCCATTGCGATCGATCGCGTCGAGTACAAGGCCGACCGTATCATCGAGCTGCGCGACGAAATCGCAGGCTCCGCCGTGGCCGGTGAGGCCGCGGAATCGGCCATGGGGGATGATCGGGGCGTGCGGAG
This sequence comes from Planctomycetales bacterium, assembly GCA_027451455.1. Classification (GTDB taxonomy): domain Bacteria; phylum Planctomycetota; class Planctomycetia; order Isosphaerales; family Isosphaeraceae; genus JAKAUH01. Next base: position 3,078 of record DAIDJI010000176.1, read on the forward strand.
CCGTCATCGCAAAGTAGAGAAAGAAGGGTGATCGATTCGGACGGGAGCCCAGTGAATCGAGATACCAGACGACCCGAGCGGTCAGCATCGGCAGACTGTTTCGTTCATCCCAGGGATCGAGTAGCGACTGGGGAACTCCCTCGATCGTCGGCGGGCGATTGAGAGGCGGACGGATGCCTGTGAAGATTGGGCGGTTACCTTCGATCAGGCAAGGGGACATCACCGTGCTCCCGACCATTCCGAAAAAGTGGTCGAAACCCCGGGAGGTCGGACCCTCGGTGATCGGACGGGTGAAGTCGATCCCCGCCGGGAAGCCGCGTCCATCGGCGGAAAGTGGCCGATCGGCCGAGGTGGCCCAGTTCCAGCCAAGATGCCACTTGCCGAAGGCGGCTGTCTCGTAGCCGTGCCGCTTCAGCAAGAACGGTAACGTCAATCGGCCTGGGTCGATCAGCGCTGGGTCCCAGGGGTTCAGCACCCCGAGCTTCAGCCGCGAGCGCCAGGCATAGCGGCCGGTCAGAATCGAGTACCGGGTCGGCGAGCAGACCGATGAAGGAGAATGGGCGTCGGTGAATCGGCGGCCCTGTCGGGCGAGCCGGTCCATGTTGGGCGTGGGGACCTTCGAATCGGGGTTGAAGCATCCCGGATCACCGTATCCCAGGTCGTCAGCCAACAGGACCAGGATACTGGGTGATTCCGACCCATGCGCTGCTGGAACCGCGGCCAGAGCCATCCCGAGAATCAGCGAAAACGTTTTCATGCTCTTATTTTGCCGAGATGGCGAAATCGGCCTTGTCGGTCCCATCCGGCGGCACGTCGAAGGACAACTCGGTGTTGTCGTTGTATCGCAGAGGGATCGCGCCAATCGACTCACTAGCTGGTTGCTTGCGGGTCGGCCGGCGTAATTGCTCCTTTAGATCCTTGACTTCCTTGACAGGGTCATAGCCTGGCGCGTGGATATCGGCGATCTCCTTGCGCTGCTTGGAGGGGAGCGAGGAGATCCGGACCCGGCACTTGCCGACAACCGCGCCACGTCTGGGAGATTCGGCCATCGTTTTGAGACTGTATCGGCCGTCGTCATCGGTGATACCGACTGACTCGGGTCCGGGGTATTTCCGCTCCGCGGAGCCTACAGGCTCGAAGCTGATCCGAAGCTCGGCGACGGGCTGGCCATCGATCGTGATGCGACCTGAGACCGGGGCGAGGACATAAGGATCTGAGCCACACCCGCTGATGGAACCCATGACAATGAGGCCGAGCAGGACCGCGGCTACCTGGTGGCGGACCATGTCGAGTCTCCTTCGAAGCCGGCCCGGGCCGGGTCATTCCCGGCCGGTCCAGGTGTCTCAATAGGAATCGCTACTGATGACCTCGTTCCCCTGCATCGTGGCGAGCGCCAGGTAGACACTCGAATCGATGTAGGTACCGATCGACTTGACGTGCCCGTCGGCCATCAGAAAATTCATCGAGCCGGGGTGCAGGCTGGCGAACGCGCGGTTGCATCGGTTGAATGCGATGTAGGTTTCGCAAACGCTGAGGTTGGGGATGCCCCGAACGCCCTGGCTCGGGCCGGCCGACCCGAGCGACAGGAAGCCCCAACTCGCCCCCCACATCGCCTCGCTCTCCCCTGAGACGGTCGTGGTGTACTCGCCCACCAGTAAGGTGTTCGAGGTTCCGTCCGTCACCGTCGCGATCCTCACCGGACCCGCGCTGCCGACCCCCACCACCGACAGGATGCCGCGCGAGTTCGAGAGCATGTAGGGCGACAGGAACTGCACAAAGGACGCATAATCCCAGAACAGGTCGAAGCCTGGGGACGGCGTGCTGTACTTACCGGCCATTCCCTTGTAAGAGCTCTCAGCCACATTCACGTAGACGGCGCCGACGCCTGGGTTGATCACGACGTTGGTCGGATAGGTCGTCCCACCGTTGATGTCCGAGGGGCAGATTTGCATCGCCAGTTTCGTCGAGATCACCGTCGAGTTGGAGGGAGCCCAGTTATGCATCGATGTGTTGTAGGCGTTGTAGAGCGGCTGTTGCTCGGCGTAGGGAAGGATGGCGACGCCCCAGCCGACATAGTTGGAGAACAGCGGCGTGCCCCGGGTCTGATAGAGGGCGTCATCTCCGTAAAGTGAGCCGGGAGGGAAGCTGTCATTGGAGCTGAGGTAGTTGTGCATCCCCAGGCCCATCTGCTTGAGGTTGTTGAAGCACGAAGCCTTCCGGGCGGCCTCGCGCGCCGCTTGCACAGCGGGCAACAACAGGGCGATCAGCACGGCGATGATGGAGATAACGACCAGGAGTTCGATCAGCGTGAATCCGCGACGTCCGGAAGCTGAGGCATGCAAGGTACGCATGGGGCTCCTCCCTCGGCCTGGGCCGATCTCGGGGAATCAGGGGACGGCGAGCCGACAGACCGGGGGACGTCCTTACGCCAGCGGTCCGACAGCACGGCCTGCGCTACTCGTTCGATCGTTTCTGGATAAAACAGGATCACATAGAACCGAGACTTGGCTTTCCGTCCTGCATTATGCAGGGGGCGGGGCGCTCTCGCAAGTCATTTCTCCATGTATTTCTGATGAATCCGGGGTGAGGACGGGAGTTGGCTGAAGTGCTGCGCTATTCAGCCTGGCCGAAGGACCTTGTTAAGGCTATAGTGCTGGTGTAGTCAGCTCAGTGTGATTGCCCTGCAATGAGATGGTGATACCGGATGACGACCGAGCGACGGCCGAAGTATCTGACGATCTCGGGGCTGATTGAGGACCAGATCCGGAGGGGAGACTGGCAGGACGGAATGCTTTTGAGCGCGCGTGGAATCGCGGAGGAGCATCAGGTCTCGCCGGTGACGGCCTCGCGAGCGTTACAGGTCCTTCGGGACAAGGGTCTGATCCGGACGTTCGATCGGCTGGGCAGTTACTTGACGCCAGCGGCGCCGGCCGAGGGTTTGACGGCCCGCTGGGCTCTTTGCTTCCGCGTGACACCGGGCCCGTGGCACCAGGCGACGCTTTCGACCACGCGGGCTGGGTTTCAGCAGATGGCCCGGAGGCGAGGGATTGAACTGGACACCGAGTCATTCACCGAGGGTGTGATCGGCGGGCCCGTCGAGTTCCGACGCCGGGTCGACCGGGCAGTGGGGGCTGGGGTCTCGGGCGTTTTCTTCCTCCCATCGCGGGTCAGCGAAGAGTCGGCGCGTGAGGACGAGGCGATTCTGGCGTCGTGTCGGGACGCGGGGTTGCCGGTGGTCCTCGTCGAGCGGAATCTCCGGGGACCCAACCGGCCGCTTGATTACGACCTGGTAGCGATGGACGACGTGGACGGCGGTCTCCGATGCACCGGACACCTGCTCGATCAGGGGAGGCGCCGAGTCGCCTTCGTGACGGGCTCGCCAACGAGCAGCCACGAGGGACGACTTGCGGGCTACCTGGCGGCCCTGCACTCCCATGGGAACGGCGACCGGATCCCGCCTCGCCCTCTGGTCCTGGAGCAGGACACTGATATCCCCCTCAAGGCTGCCTATCAGCGCCTTGCGGACCGTATCCTCGCCGATCGCGTCGATGGCGTCGTCTGCTTCCAGGACTACACCGCGATCGGATTGATCCTGGAACTGCTCACCCGGGGAGCCCGCATCCCTCGCGAGATCGCGCTGACCGGGTTCGACGACCTGCCGATTGGCGACTCTTTCGCGCTCGGTGTGACAACGTTCGCCCCGCCCGCTGACGCCATCGCAGAGGAGGCCCTCCGTCTGATGCGGCGACGGATCGAGGAACCTTCGGCGCCACCGCTCAAGGTCCTCGTTCCTGGCCGGCTGATCGTCCGCGAGAGCAGCGGTCCGCATCGCGAGGGACAGGGGAATGGGTCGAATCCCGGCCGATGATCGTCGAACTCTCCGGGTCGGAGCCAGCCTTGGGCCTGCGGACGCGGGGATTCGCAACGGTTGAAGGACGTGATATCATATTGACGCAGATCGTCCCGACTCTCCGATGTGTTGGGGCCTCGGCGCGAGCCGAGAATAACACCGACCCCCCGGGCCGGCACCCCAAATGGGGCCGGGCCCCCTTCGATCGGGAATGCTTCGCCCATGCAAGACGTCCTGACGACGGCCATCGAGATGCACCAGGGTGGCCGGCTCGTCGAAGCCGCCACCCTGTATCAAAAAGTCCTGGTCCAGGAGAAGGAAAACCCAATAGCGCTCCACCTGATGGGGGTGCTCCACCATCAGCGGGGCGAGCACGACCGGGCCATCGAGATGATCGGCCGGGCGGTTGCCATCCGGCCGAACGTTCCCGCATTCCACGCGAACCTGGCCGAGGCTTATCGGGCTGTTGGGAAACTCGATCGGGCAGCGGGATGCTGCCGGGCGGCTTTGGCCCTTTGGCCCGATTATCCGGAGGCCCACTGCAACCTCGGACTGGCCCTGCAAGGACTCGGCAAGCGGGAGGAGGCCGTTCTCGAATTCCGCCGCTCCCTGGAGCTACGCCCGGAGTTTGCCACGGCGCACAACAATCTGGGGATCGTCCTCCGCGACCTCGGCCGGCTCGACGAGGCGATGGAGCACTTTCGCCGGGCCGTTGAGCTCGACCCAAACTTCCCCCCGGCGCGGACCAACCTTGGACAGATGCTCCTGGACCGTGGTGAGGCTGAGGAGGCTTTGCCCCACTGCCAGGAGGCGGTTCGGCTCCAGCCCGACACTGCCGCGATGCATCACAATCTCGGCAACGCCTTTCGGGCGCTCGAGCGTTACGTCGAGGCCCGTGCTGCCTATTTGGAAGCACTCCGGATCGAGCCCGAACTGGCGACGGCCCACGCCCACCTCGGTTTGACCATGATTCGCGAGGGAAAGGCCGAGGAAGCCCTGCCCTGGGTCCGACGGGCCGTCGAGCTCGAACCAAACGATGCAGACTTCCGCGAGATCCTCGCTGAGGTTCACATGGAGCGCGAGGAGCCCGCCGAGGCCATCGCGCACTTCGAGCGGGTCCTGGAGTTGGCGACCGAACCCCGTCCGTCCGTCCTGCTCTCGCTTGGCTGGGCCAAGCAGGAGGAGGGCCGCCTGATCGAGGCCCGGGCTCATTATGAGGAGGCGCTTCGGATCCAGCCCGATTCGGCCGCAGCCTATCTGAACGTCGGCGGGCTGGCCGAGGAACAGGGCCGGATGGAAGACGCCGAGGCTGCCTTCCGGACGGCACTTCGGATCCAGCCGATGTTTCCGATCCCCCACGCGAGACTCGCCACCTTGCTCCGTGGCAAGCTTCCCGACGAGGACCTCGTGGCGTTGGAGCGTCGGCTGGAAGATCCAAGGCTTCCTCAGGGCCCGCGTGCCCGGCTCCTCTTTGCCCTTGCCCATGTGCTCGACGCTCGCGGCGACCACCCGAGGGCTGCCGCTTGCCTACGCGAGGCCAACGACATAAGTAAAGAGATGGCGAAGGGAGGGAACCACGAGTATTTCCCGGCCGAGCACGAGCGATTCGTCGGCAACCTGCTCGCGACCTTCGACGCCGAATTCGTGTCCCGCCATGCCGGGACCGGTCACGATTCACGCCGGCCGATCTTCATTTTCGGCCTGCCAAGGTCCGGGACCACGCTGGTCGAACAGGTGCTATCGAGCCACTCAGCAATCCACGGTGCCGGCGAGCTGAGGCTGGCACGCCAGACCTTCGAGGCGATCCCTACGTTGCTCGACCGGGGCAGTCCGCCGCTGGAGTCGGTCCCAATGCTCGACGGCCCCGCCTTACGCCGGCTCGGCGAGCAGCACCTGGAGAAACTGCACGCGCTGGTCGGCGACCGCGCCGACCGCGTCGCTGACAAGATGCCCGATAACTACATGTATCTCGGACTTCTCTCCCTGGTATTC
>DAIDJI010000177.1 GCA_027451455.1 Planctomycetales bacterium
GACGACGGCGGCCTCGCAGGAGAGATCGAAGCTCCGGTCGCGGTAGTCGGGGTGGCCGTTGTACCAGCCGACGAACTCGGTGGCCGAAAACGAGCCGCCGAGGTCCTCGCCGGGAACTCCCAGGCGCCGGTCGCTCTCGCAGCCGAACGCGTAGACGATCTGGTCGTAGCGCGCGCGCAGTTCGTCGACGGTGAAGTCCCGCCCGAGGACGACCACCGGCACCGGCACGCTTTCGACAACGGATCGGGCGAAATCGCGGGCATCGACGAGGTGTTGCTGGTTGCGGCGAAGCTCGTCGATATCGACGAGGACGACGAGGAGTTCGACGACGACGAGGACCTCGACGAGCTGGATGACGACGAGGAAGAGGACGTCGACGACATCTAAGGCCGCGGCGAGCCTCCGACGCCGCCCCTGATTTGACGGGGCGGCCGTCTCGGATCGGCGGATTCCTCGGGCGGTAGCCGCTCCCACTCGGGGCTCTAGGCCGCCCGAGTGCTGGTCATGCAGGGCCCCATCCCTTATCATGGGAGGCCGGCGCGGGCCCGGCGCGGGCCCGGATGGATGGGGGTGGGGCCCGGCCCGATCGTCGCGGGACGTTCCTCGGCATACCCCCGTCGCGACGCGCGGGAACGGGTAAGATTATGGCGGCACCTTCGGAACGACCGGACGATTCAGCCTCAGAACACCCGTCTCCCGAGTCCCCCAGGCGGCGGCTCCGAGGGCAGGCGCAGCTCGACTTCGAGATCGATTTTTTCGGCCGGCTGCTCGAGCGCGACCCCTGCTTCGTCGACGCGGTACGCGCCCAGGCCGGCAATCTGGCCGCCCGCGGCCTCCACGCCCGGGCGCTCCAGCTCGATCGAAGGCTGGTTCGGCTCACCCCCGACGATCCGATCGCCTGGTACAACCTCGCCTGCACCTACACGGTTCTCGGCATGATTGAACCCGGCCTGTTCGCCTTGCAGCGGGCCCTTGAGCTGGGATACTCCCACCACGGCCGGCTCCTCCGCGATCCCGACCTGAAGGCCCTGCGCAGGGACCCGCGGTTCGATCGCCTGCTCCGCCGCTTCGGCATCCGGGTCTGATTCGCGTCGCCTTTGTCGCGATCAATTCGATGGCAATGGGCGGAGGGCGCGATGACCGCGGTCCCTCGCGCCTCCGCTTGAAAGGGGCGACTGTGACGCATCATCGATGGGAGCAGGTCGAGGAGGCCGCCGACGCGATTCGAGCTCGATGGGCCGGCGAGCCGAAGGTCGGGATCGTGCTGGGGACCGGCCTTGGGGCCCTCGCCAGCGAGATCGAGGCCGAGGCCACCCTCCCCTACCCTGAGATTCCGCACTTCCCCAGGTCCACCGTCGAGAGCCACAAGGGACAGCTCGTCTGTGGGCGGTTCGCCGGGCATTGCGTCCTGGCCATGGAGGGGCGGTTCCATCTTTATGAAGGTTATTCGCCCTGGCAGGTCACTTTCCCGATCCGGGTGATGAAGGCGATGGGATGCCGGATCCTGGTCGTCTCCAACGCCGCCGGCGGACTCAACCCGCTCCACCAGAAGGGCGACCTGATCGTCATCGAGGATCACATCAACCTGATGGGTCTCAACCCCCTGATCGGCCCGAACGACGACCGGCTCGGTCCCCGATTCCCTGACATGATCGAGCCCTACGATCGCGGCTTGCAGGAGACCGCCCTGCAAGTCGCCCGTGAGGCGAACATCGTCGCCCACCGGGGCGTCTACGTCTCGGTGGTCGGCCCTAACCTCGAAACCCGCGCTGAGTATCGGTTCCTTCGCGGGATCGGTGCCGACGTTGTCGGGATGTCCACCGTCCCCGAGGTTCTGGTCGCCGCCCACGCCGGGCTGAAGGTTCTCGGCTTCTCGATCATCACGGATATGTGCCTCCCCGACGCGCTCCAGCCCGTCAAGATCGAGGAGATCATCGCCGTGGCGAACGAGGCCGAATCCAAGCTGAGCCGGGTCGTCCGCGGCGTCCTCGAACGCGGGCCCATCTGACTATCTCTCCGAGAAATGAACCACAGAGGCACAGAGTCACAGAGAAGAATCTTGAGAATTCGTCTCACATTTTGATCTCGGTGGCTCTGTGCCTCTGTGGTGAATGGAATTCTTCCCGCCATGTCGCCCACGACCAAGCCCTACAAAGAGACGCTCAACCTCCCGAAGACCGGGTTCGACATGAAGGCGAACCTGACCGCCCGGGAGCCGCAATTCCAGGCCCGATGGCGAGACCAGGACCTCTACGGGCAGCTTCGACGCGCCCGGGCCGGCCGGGCCCGCCGCATCCTCCACGACGGCCCGCCTTACGCCAACGGCGAGATTCACATGGGCACCCTCCTCAACAAGGTGCTCAAGGATATCGTGGTTCGATCGATCTCCATGGCCGGATTTGATAGTCCGTACGTTCCCGGCTGGGACTGCCACGGACTCCCGATCGAGCACAAGGTCGTCAAGGATCTTGGCCCGAAGGCCGCCAGCATGGATCACGCCGCGATCCGGACCCTCTGCCAGACCGAGGCGATGAAGTGGGTCGACCTCCAGCGCGACCAGTTTCGCCGGCTCGGCGTTCTCGGCGACTGGGAACATCCCTATTTGACCCTCGACCCGCGATACGAGGCCGGCATTCTCGACGTCCTGGCCGATCTGGTGGAGCGCGGGTTTGTCCATCGCCAGCTCAAGCCGATCCACTGGTGCATCACCGACCGGACCGCGCTGGCTGAGGCCGAGCTCGAATACCAGGAAGAGACCACGCCCAGCATCTACGTGAACTTCGAGATGGTCGCCGGCGTGCCCGAGTCGTGGGGTGAAGGCCCCTGGCACGCGATGATCTGGACGACCACCCCGTGGACCCTCCCGGCGAACGTTGGGATCGCCGTCCATCCCGACCTTGCCTATGCCGGCGTCGAGTACACCGACCCGGCCACCGGAAAGACCGTCCGAACGCTCCTCGCGGCCGACCTCGTCGCGAAGGTCATGGGCCTGCGGAAGATCGAGGCGTTTCGCGAGGTCGGCCGGTGCCGGGGCCGCGACCTCGAGCACGCCGAGTATCGCCACCCGTTCCTCGATCGGGTCAGCCCGATCGTCCTGGCCGGATACGTCAGTGTCGAGGACGGCACCGGGCTCGTCCACACCGCTCCCGGCCACGGCTCCGAGGACTACCAGACCGGACGCCTCTATCAGCTCTCGATCCTCAGCCCCGTTGACGAGTCGGGCCGGTTCACGAATGAAGCCCCCGAGTGGATCCAGGGCCAGCAAGTCTTTGCGGCCAATCCGAAGATCGTCGCCCACCTGAAGGAGTCGGGGCATCTCTATCACGAGATGCCACTCGTCCACAGCTATCCGCATTGCTGGCGGTGCAAGAAGCCGGTCATCTTCCGAGCTACCGAACAGTGGTTCATCGCCGTTGACCACGACGACCTTCGCGGTCGGACCCTCAAGGCGATCGACGGGGTCGGCTGGCATCCCGAGTGGGGTCAAAACCGGATCGAGTCGATGGTCTCGCTCCGGCCCGACTGGTGCATCAGCCGGCAACGGTCATGGGGCGTCCCGATCCCTGCACTCGGGTGCAACACCTGCCGGACCCAGCTCATGACCGCGGCGACCGTCCGCCACTTCCGCGACCTCTTCCGCGCGCACGGGGCCGATGCCTGGTACACCCGGTCGGTCGAGGAACTCCTCCCGCCGGGTGCCTCCTGCCCAGGCTGCGGCGGAACCTCGTTCCGCAAGGAAGGCGACATCCTCGACGTCTGGTTCGAATCCGGTTCGAGCCACCGCGGCGTGCTCTCGAAGGATTTCGAGCTCGGCTATCCGGCTTACCTTTACCTGGAGGGCTCGGACCAGCACCGGGGCTGGTTCCAGTCCTCAATCCTGACGGCCGTCGCCGCCAACGGAACGGCGCCGTTTGAGCACGTCCTGACCCACGGGTTCGTCGTCGACGATAAGGGACGGAAGATCTCGAAATCGCTGGGCAACTACATCCCCGCCTACCAGATGACCAACACCTACGGCGCCGACGTGCTCCGACTCTACGTCGCCAGCATGGACTACGCCAACGACGTTCCCGTGAGCGAGCGCGGGATCAAGGAGATGTCGGAAGCTTACCGCAAGATCCGGAACACGTTCCGATACTTGCTCGGCAACCTCGAAGACTACGGGCGGTTCAACCCCGAGTCGGTCGACCCGTCCAGCCTGCACGAGCTGGACCTCTGGGCGCTCGGGCAGCTCAACGAGGTGATCCGCGACGTCCGCACGGCCTACGAGCGGTTCGAGTTCTACCGGGTCTATCAGCGGGTCTACCAGTTCTGCGCGGTCGAGCTGTCGAGCCTCTATCTCGATGTCCTGAAAGACCGCCTTTATGCCGAGGCGCCCGAGGGCCCCGACCGACGCGCTGCACAGTTCGTGCTGGCGAAACTCCACGACGCCCTGACCCGGCTCCTGGCCCCGATTATCCCGCACACGGCCGAGGAGTCGTGGGACTATCGACCGGCCGCCGCCGGCGAACGGACGAGCGTTCACCTGACCGAATTCCCCGAGCCCGATCCACGGTGGGACGACCCCGCACGCTCCTCCCGTTGGGAGGAACTCCTCGCGATGCGGGAACGAATCTTCCTATCGCTCGAAGGGCTCCGCAAGGCGAAGGCGATCGGCAGTGCGCAGGAGGCGAAGGTCCGGATCGCGACCGCGACCCCCGATCGATGGAGCCCCGACCGCGACCTGCTCGCCACGCTCTGCATCGTCTCCGAGGTCGAGGTCGTCGCGGATCCGTCGGCGGCCGTCGAGGAGGTCTCGGCCGAGAGGTCGCCGCACCCCAAGTGCGAGCGATGCTGGAACTACCGCGAGAGCGTCGGCCGCCTCGCCGATCACCCGGCGCTCTGCGAGCGCTGCGCGCGGGTCATCGAGGGGATGAATCCTTCGTCGGCCATCGGCTGAGCCCGGAGCCCGAGAGAGGAGGTCGATCATGTCGGCGATGGCCCTGCTGGAAGCCCCGATCGTCGAGGGACCGGCCGCGGTCGGGGCCGTGGAAGAGGTGCTCTATGAGGTTGTCGATGGCCATTGGATCGAGACGCCGACGATGAGTTATTACGCGAGCATCGTGACGTCCCGGCTCAACGGCTACCTTACGCTTTTCCTCGAGCAGGAGAATCCGGCACCCGGTCAGGCGGTCGTCGAGACCCTCTTCCGCATCCCGACCCGGAAGGACGCCGGCCGGAAGCGGCGGCCGGACCTGGCGTACGTCTCGGCCGGGCGATGGGCGACCGACCGGCCGGTCTCGCTGCTGGAGGACGCCTGGGACGTCGTCCCGGATCTCGCCGTCGAGGTCGTCAGCCCGACCGATCGCGTGACCGACCTGATGGACAAGGTGCAGGAATATTTTCAGGCGGGCGTCCGGCTGGTCTGGGTGGTGCATCCGATCCAGCGCGTCATTCACGTCCAGGAAGCGTGGGATCGGATTCGGGTCGTAACCGAGTCAGGAACCCTCGACGGCGGCGAGGTCCTGCCCGGCTTCCGCCGGGCCATCGATCGACTCTTCGGCCCGGTCGCGGCCGAAAATGGAGCGTCGAACGACCGGCCGGGCGGCCCCGTTTGAAATCGCGCCCTCGGCGTTCATAATGGAGGGGAGATCGAACGCCCCCATCAAACCCTTCGGGGAGGCCCCCGCTTATGGTCGTCGCGCCGCGGAATCCGCCGATCGTCGGGCCGCCGATCCGGCTGGCGGTCTGCGTCTCAGGCGAGGGGACGACCCTCCAGAACCTCATCGAGGAGATCCGGGCACGTCGGCTTGCGGCCCAGATTGTCCAGGTGGTCGCGAGCCGGCCAAGGATCGGGGCCATCGCGCGCGCCGAGGCGGTCGGGATTCCCCTGGCGCTCGCGAATCGCAACGCGAAGACGCGGGCCGAATACAGCGCCTCGGTCTTCGACCCGATCCGACACGGCAGTGCTGATCTCGTGATTCTCGCCGGATTTCTCTCGCTTCTCCAGATCCCGCCCGACTACAAGGGACGGGTTTTGAACGTCCATCCCTCTCTGATTCCCGCCTTCAGCGGCGAGGGTTTCTACGGCCGTCGCGTCCACCAGGCGGCGATCGACTACGGTGTGAAGGTCAGCGGCTGCACCGTCCACTTCGCCGATGACGCCTACGATAACGGTCCGATTGTCCTCCAGCGGACCGTGGCGGTCGCCGAGGACGACACCGCCGAATCGCTGGCGGCTCGAATTTTCCAGGAGGAGTGCCGGGCGCTTCCCGAAGCGGTCACCCTGTACGCGCAGGGCCGCCTCCGCATGGAGGGCCGGCGAGTCCGAATTGCCCCACCAGCGTGATTCTCACCCCGTTCGAGGGATGGAGGCTGGTCTCCGGATTTCGAGAATCGGGGCGCTCAGCCGAATTTTCGTGGACGTGAGTTCGGGCGATGAGGCGGGCCTGTCCTCTCCGTTTTCGGGGCTTGATCGCCTGATCCGCTTGCATGAAGATTCGCCGAGGAGGATGCTTGACAAGTCCTGACCAAGGATGTAATGATCGGACACATACTCTCCACTCGCTCGACAAGAATTGAAGTCTGCGCGCCCGCACCAAGGCACTTTTCTGGTAAATGAGGAATGTCTTCCGTCGAGACCGCAGTGGTAGCCAATGGCTCTGTTCTGATGATTCCGATGGACTCGCGTTGATCGGAACGAGCCGCCCCTCCTGAGCGTGAGGTTTCGCGAAGACGAAGAGTGGGTTCGAAGCGATCGTTGTTGCGCTGGCCTTCGGCTCGATGTATGGGCTCCGCAGTGGTCGCTCCGTACTGAGATGATGACTGACTCGAAGGCGATGGCGCCCATAAGGAGAACCGAGAATTGCATCAGGTTGCCCAGACTTCGCTGCGGATGTCCCTGGTATCGGCCATGCTGCCCGTCCTGTTGGGTGTTGCTGGTTGCTCCGGGGACGGCACGATCAGCAACGAGCGACCCAAGGCGGAGGTCGTGAAGAAGCGAGACGAAATGCAGAAGGCAACGCAATCGGGTAAGCCCGGTGCCGCTCCCAGCCGTGGCGCGCACTGATTTTCCCGAGTCGCCGACCCTGATCCATAATCTCTGGGACAGGCCGCTCCTCAATCCGGCGTAGGCTACGAGGCCAAGAGTCGGCCGCTTCCGAAACCCTCGTGAGCCCTCCCCAGCACACCGCCCCGTTGTCCTGACGTCGGGGTCCCAGGGCCCCGCCCGTCGGCGCGATTCTTCAAAGAGAACAGCGCCGATTTCGGTGAATTACCGCCTTTCCGTAGACATCTCATTCTGAGGAGCTTTTTCATGAAGCAGACGCCTTACCGCCCCAGATCCTTCAGGGGCTTCACGCTCATTGAACTGCTGGTCGTCATCGCCATCATCGCCGTGTTGATCGCCCTGCTGCTCCCCGCCGTGCAGGCCGCGCGCGAGGCCGCTCGCCGTGCCCAGTGCACGAACAATCTGAAGCAGCTCGGCCTTGCGAACATGAATTATGAAAGCGCCCACGGTTCCTTCACGCTCGGCTCGTACATGATGACGCCGATCAACGGCGCGGCTCCTCCGGGCGACCCGGCGGCCAGGCCTTGCAGCGGTCGGCACGAGGCGAGCATTCTCATCCGGCTGCTCCCCTTCATGGAGCAGTCCCAGTTGTTCAACGCGTTCAACTCGAGCGTTCACTTCGACACGGCCCCCAACTCGACCGTGACGATCACCGGTCTTTCGGCGATCTGGTGCCCGAGCGATGGCAAGGTCTCGCAGCTCTGGCAGGGTGACGACGACTACGGCATGCGGTTCACCAGCTACAAGGGGAACGCCGGAACCTGGTTCACGCCGGGCCGGTATCAGGATCCCACCTGCATGGGCGGTGCTTTCGGCACGCTCATCGGCCAGGCCAACGGCATTTTCTACTTCTACAGCAAGACGACAATCTCGTCGATCACCGACGGCACGAGCAACACGATGCTCATGGGCGAGTATGCCTGGGGCAAGACGAACTCGGGCGAGGAGGTCTGCTGGGGCTGGTGGAGCTCGGGAAATTACGCGGACACCCTCTACACGACGCTCTACCCGATGAACCCCTTCAACAAGGCCCCGGACGGCGGCACCGGCTCCGGAATCAACGCCGACGTCAATGTCTGCGCCGCGTCGAGCTTCCATCCCGGCGGTGCTAACTTCGCTTTCTGCGACGGCTCGGTGAAGTTCCTGAAGGATTCGGTCCAGATGGCGCCGGGCAACACCGCGAACGGCCAGTACCTGCCCAACAACGTCCAGTACATGACCGGCAACATCTATCAGTGGATCGGCCAGATCAGCGTCTACCAGGCGCTCTCCACCCGCAATGGCGGTGAGGTCATCAGCTCCGATCAGTATTGATCGAAGCATCGGCGGACTCCTTCGCCGATCCTGTTTGCTTTTTGTCGCGGCGCCTCGGGATTCCCAGCGGATCTCGGGGCGCCGCGGTTCTCTTCCTGCCCACCGCACCCGAGCCCGGTTCGCTCGCGTCTCGGTAGCCCAGGCACTCGAACACCTCCGGAGTTCCGCGATCATGCTCCCCCCCCTGAACCGTCGACACTTTCTGGGGGCGACCGGCCTCTCGGCCGCGAGCCTCTCCGCACTGGCGATCGCCGCCGAGGAGCCCCGGCCGATCGGGGCGAGTCGTCCGATCGTGATCACGAGCGGCGGTGCCCAGACGGCCGAGATCGCCATGGAGATGATCAAAAAGGGGGCCGACCCGCTCGACGCCGTCATCGCGGGGGTCGCGATCGTCGAGGCCGACCCGAACGAGCACAGCGTCGGCCTGGGCGGCACGCCGAACGAGGATGGGATCGTCGAGCTTGACGCGGCCGTGATGCACGGCAAGACCCACGGCGGCGCCGGCGTCGCCGGGCTCCGGAACATCAGA
>DAIDJI010000178.1 GCA_027451455.1 Planctomycetales bacterium
CCAGTGATAAGGTGTTTGGTTGGCGGTCGCATCGTATCGGCCCTGGGCTCGGAGTTGCTCGACCACCCAGCCCGGCATGGCGATCGGTGACGACGGCAATGGCGAGTGAATCAAGCCAAAGAGCGAGAGTAAGCCAGCCAGAGCCATCGCCGAGGCGGCCGGTCGGATGCGGCCGTCGATCAGGTGCGCCAGGGTCGTCGCCCAGAGCAGGCTCGTCAGGATGAACGTACCGCCGCCGGCGATCACGGCGACCGTTTGCACCCATCGCTGAACCTCCGCCGGCATCGCGTCAAAGGGCTTGCCGAGCGCTGGCAGGACCTGATTGACCGCGAGCACCGCCAGATAGGCCAGCGCCGGGACGCAGGCGAGTGCCACGGCGGGGAAATGTCGGACCGGTGTCGCTTGAAACGACTGTGCCGTGATCTCCAGACCGATGAAGAGGAGAATCGGAAAGATGACCGCCTTGGGGATCACGAGGAAGATGACGTCGAAGAAGCCGAAGATTCCCGCGGCGCCCACGAAGAGGGCGGTTGCCAGGGTGTAAGCGGACCGGGCGCCCATCGCCTTGTAGGCTGGCTGACCGATATAAGGAGTCGTCTGAATCACTCCGCCGAAGAGGCCGGCGAAGATCGTCGCCAGCCCCTCGACACCGATAATCTGGCTCGTTGGATAATCGTCACCAGCGGCCGAGGCGCTCTCGGTGCAGTCGATTCCTCCGACCACCGTCGCCAGGGCCAGGGGAATCGCCACGGGGAGCGCAGAGAGAACCTCGGGCCAGGACCGCAGGAACCATCCCCACCAGTCCTCGATCGGGATGGGAAGCGACGCTCGGAGCGTGAGCGGATGCGAGTGATTGACCGACTCGCCGCCCCATCCCAGGAGCCTTCCGAGATAGAAAACGAGGCAGCCGATCAGAACGGCCGCCAGGGCACCCGGAAACTCCCGAGGAAGCTTCCACCGCGCCGTCAGCGTCGTGAGGACGACCACCATGGCCACCATCCCGGCGATCGGTGTTCCGGCGATGTCCAGAAAGGGGAGGAAGCTGATCAGGACCAGGGCGATCGCTGTCAAGGATCCGAGCAATCCTGCCCGAGGAATAAGCGTGCGAATCCACCCACTGAACGGGGCACAGGCGAGCTTGAAGAGACCCGAAGCCAGCAGAATGGAGAGCCCGAGGAACCAGGCGTGCTGCGCGGCAGCTTCAGGTCCGAGCCCGCGCCGGGTCGCCTCAACGAAGGCCGGGCCGATGATGAAGAGGACCGCCCCAAAGGTGCTGGGCGTGTCCAGCCCGAGCGGCATCGCTGTGACGTCGGTGCGACCGGTTCGCCGTGCGAGGCGCAGGCCCATCAGCGTGAAGATCAGGTCGCCGAAGAGAACACCGGCCGCTGTCCCCGGAATCATTTTTGTCAGGACGAAACCGGCGGGAAAGCGGAAGCCGTCGACGAGCAAGCTCGCCATCAGGATCATTCCGCCGACGTTATCCAGCATGAGCCCGAAGAAGGCATTGATATCGCCCCGGGCCGCCCAGCCGAAGCGGCCAGGGGGCTTCATCATCGCGTCGGCCGATGGATCCAATTCGGGTCGCTCCTCGCCGGGCAGGCCGGCACCGTGTCATGCCGCCGTCGTGGCCTTGCGGTCGGCGGTCCTCGCCGCGGCAATGGCCAGCGAACCAACCGCCAGATAGACAACCGCTGTTGAGGCGATCGCGACGCTGAGCCCGAATCGGTCGGAGGCGAGCCCGACAGCGATCGGCGCCACCACGCCTCCGGTCCAGCCAACGGTGTTCATCAGACCGGCGGCTGTCCCTCGGTCCTCGACCGGGACGACGTCGTAGAGAGCGGCGAAGATGTTGGCGTCATAGATCCCCTTGCAGAGTCCTGCGCCCACCAGTGCGATCATCAGCAGGGCCACGGAGCCCGTACCGCCGCTCAATAGCACAAACGGTGCCGCGATCAGAAGGCCGAGGGCCTGGGTCCGAATCCGACCCCCAGCCGACCGGCAGGCGGCCCGGTCGGCCAGCCATCCTCCGATTGCCGCTCCGGGGACACTCGCCAGGGCCCAGAGCATCGACGTGAAAGCCGAGCCCGAGAGGCCGAGGTCCAGGGCCTCGCCGACCATCGACGGGAGCCAGACAAGCAACGCCGCCGCCACGAAGTTCGCTCCGACGAAGACGAGCAGTAGCAGCGCTGCCGCCGGGTTGGTCGCGATGATCGCGACCTTGTGGGCAAGCGAGGACGGAGAGCGAGGCCGCTCGGGCATCGTCTCCGGCTCGGACGACGACCCTCGCTTCGGCTCGACCAGAACGAGACCCAGGATCATTGCATAAGCGAGGCCCGCGAGCCCGAGGCCCCAGAACGGGGCCCGCCAGCCGGCAACCTCGCCGAGGTAGCCGCCCAGGAGCCAGCCTCCAGCCGTCCCCAGATAAACGCTCGTCTGATGGACGCTCATCGCCCGCGATCGAGTCGTCGGCCCGTGGTAGTCGGCCAGGATCGACATCGAGGCCGGAAAGTAGGACGCCTCGCCCAGCCCTTCGGCTGCCCGCAAGACGATAAGTTGCCGGAAGCCGCGAGCCATCCCGGTCGCGGCACAAACGAGGCTCCACACCGCCAATCCAGCGACCACGAGCCATCGGCGCGAGTATCGGTCGACCAGGTATCCTGTCAGCGGCGAAGCCATCGCATAGAGAAGCATGAACGCCGATCCGAGCGTCCCCTTCTCCGTATTGCCAATGCCGAACTCCTCTCCGAGCAGCGGAAAGACGGCGCTCAGGGCCAGGCGATCGGCGTAGTTGAAGAAACCACAGAACCAGAGCAGCCCGACCACAACCCAGGGATAGGTCCGGCTCGTAGCGATTCGTGGCGATCGTCGGTCTCGTGACACGCCTCACCCGCCTTCTGCGCGACCGGGCGACACCCCTCGTCACCCTCAACTCGAAGGAGAGAGTGTAAGGCGACGAGGGGATCGCCGCAACCCGGCCGCGACAGGCGGATCATCGAACGGGCCGCCCTCCAGCGGAGCGGGACTCGCGACGCCCAACGCCAGGGCTGCCAGCGGTTGCCGAGAGACTCGTCTTCCGCTCGACAACATTCCTTCCATTGAAACGAGCCGCATGGATCACGAGACTGTCCGCATCGCGATGGCCCGCCGGTGCCTCCAGGCGATTACCCGACGCCGTGACCTGGAACTCATCGGGATCGAGCGACCCGGCGAATCCCAGCGTCAGCGCGGGGGGCGTTGTCGAGCCCCGGTGAGACGATAGGAAGGAGCCCGACCATCGGACCACGTTGTCACGTAGCTCGACGCTCATGTAGACGCGTCCGCGATTGGTCTTTGCACTCGGATGATGCTCGACCCCGAGCAGCCCACCCGTCTCGGTATCCTCAAGGATGTTCCGCTCGATCACGGTCCCCAGGCAAGGAACGTGCGACCATCCCCAGATCATCGGCGATTCGGTCGGAACCGCGTAGATCCGCCAGGCAAGACCGCCGCCGATCAGATGATTGCCCACGACCCGAAGTCCGAAGTGATTTCCTGGAAGGACCAGGCTATCGGAACGGCGACCGCCCCGGATGTCGATCCGGTTCCCCTCATAGACCTGGCCGACAAATCCCTGCGAGATCGAAACGGCGTCCGTCCCCGCTGGGACGGGCCGGTCGAGCAGGACGGCTGTCGAATCCAGAACGTGGGCGACCCGCCGCCAGCTCCCGGCGGCTGGACCGCTGAGAATCGAAACCACCTCGCCCGGATGCACGCCACTTCCCTGCGGTCGACCGATTCGAAGGATCTTCCCATCCGTCGAGGCGGCCATCACCTTCCCCTCGTATCGGAGCGTGTAACCCTCGGTCAGGATGATCTCCGGCTCGTTGCTCCAGGGGATCGTCTCGTCGTCCCGAGACCCAACGCCCTCAACCGTGTTCCCCTCAATCCGGTCGAAGAGACTCGAACCGGTGAGCACGAGGAACCGCCAGGTCTTCCCGCTCGCTCCTGGCGACGACAATCGGTTGCCACGGATCGTCAGATCGTGGGTCCAGTGCCCCGTGATGAAGCCGTGTGAGAAGGTCCCGACTGGTGTCCCTCGATACTCGTTTTCGACGATCCGCCAGGGACCGTGAAAGAACTCGATCGTGCCGCCCCGGAACCGATTCCCGACCACTTCTCCAGACCAGGCTCCCACGAGACGGAGCATCCGAGGCACCTCAACCCATCGGCTCGGATCCTCGACCGGCGGCGACTCGATGTCGAGCCGGCGGAACGCGACCTCATGCTTCGGAAGGTCGTAGCCCGGCTCGGTGTTCTCGGTCATCCCGATGATCGCAGGACCATAGGAGACGCTCCAGTCCCACCGAATCGGTCCGGCGAACCGAACGGCGAAACCCTCCAGTCGGGAATTGCCGTGGCGTACCTTGATCACCGTTTTCCAGGGGGCCTCGTTCGGCGGTTGAGCAAAAAGGAGCGTGGCGCCGCCATCGGACGTCAGCACCGAGGGCCGATTCAACACCAACGGGCGAGCAAGCCGATACGTCCCCTTCGACAGGACGACCTTACCATGACGATCGAGCAGCGCCTGAAGGTCATCTCCCGGCTGGGCCGTCGCCGTGGAGGAGTCGGGCCCTGGTTCGAGCCGGCTCAGGTCGGACGGCCCGCCGGCGAACTCCCCATGCCAGGTCCGACCATCGCTCCCAATCAACCGGACGGAGAACCGCTCTCGGCTGGTATCGCGATAGGGAGCAAAGAAGAGGTCGGCCGTCCGTCGATCGTCGCGGAACCGGACTTCGAGCGAGCCGGGATCGCCGTCGAGATGGGCCTTCACCTGATCGCTGACGCGGTAGGTCCAGGCCTGGCGAACGGTGTCCGTCACCTCCATCGCAACCAGGCGCCCGCCGCCCGGGAGCCCGCCCAGCACCACATGGACATCTCCGGGGTGGTCCGGACGGCCGCCGTCCTGGCCGAGCCATCGAGCTTCGAGCCTGGCCTCATCGACCTTCGGCACGGGCACGGCTGGCATTCGAAGCCGGGGATTGGTGCGTCCGGCAACGACCGAAGTCGCATCAGGCGCGGCGTCCTGATAGGCGATGCTCAACCTCAGGCGCTGGCCCGAGAGATCACGATCGGGCTGGAAGAAAACGTCGCCCTGACGGGGGTCTTTGGGGTCCTTGAAGAACTCGGCGTTGTTCAGACCCTTTGGGTTCATCCCGAACTCCCACCGGGCTCCGGACGAACTCTCGATCCGCAGGCTCTTGAGGGTATACTTCGGGCTCAACCGATCGAGATGAATTCGAGCGTCCTGGAAACCATCAGGCCCAACGGACGGCCCAAGTCCCGCCTCGTCCGAACGCCCCTGCCCAATCCATTGCGCCCGGGCAAGAAAGCCCGGCATCCGCAGACTCGTCTCGATCCGTCGCGATCGGAAATCGGCCTCGGCAGTCGAGCCGTCGTCGTATCGGACGAGCATGTGACAGGCCGAGCCGGGCGTCATCTCGATCGCGTCAACGAAGACATCGGCCGTCGTCGCACCGCGCGACCGAACCAGGTGGGCCAGCCAGTTTCCCCCCGGCGGATGGTACTGCCAGTGATGACCGCTCGGGATGACGATGTCGATGAAGACAACCTCGCGGCGAGGATCGAGACCACCAACCGCCAGGTGGATATCCTGCACCTCGTTGGGCTCAAAACGCTGGCTCGAGCTCACGAAATCGTGCCCGTCCTGCCCCATCCACCGGACCGTCAGCCCGCCGGCGGACCGGCCCGGCTGATAGCCGGCTCGATGCACCGGAATCGGGACTCCACGAGACTCAGCGGGACTTTCCGCGGCGGCAATGGCCCCGCACAGGAATACCATCCAAAGACTTGTTCCCATGACCACCTCCATGGAGAGAGAGGGCGATCCATCGGGAGGGCGCGGGGTCTGGCGCGTCTCCACTTCGGAAGCATATCACAATCGGGGCCGGGAAACGCAGCGAGTTTCCCGGCGAAGAGACTTTCGGGCGGCAGGTACAATGGAGGGGTGCGGCCGGATCATGGCGGAATTGCGGAGCCCCGAGACGATGGCAAGGGATGTGACAGGAAGCCTCTTCGGTGAGTCGGATGTCCCGGAACCGGACGAGACCTGGCCGGATGCACCGCTCGCGGAGCGGATGCGGCCGAGAGACCTGGGCGAGTTTGTCGGCCAGGGGCATCTTGTCGGCGAGGGGCGGCTGGTGACCCGGCTCTTGTCGGAGTCGGGCCCCCTGCCCTCGCTGATCCTCTGGGGCGGACCAGGGACCGGCAAGACGACACTCGCCCGGCTGCTCGCCCAGCGGGCACGGGCACGGTTCGCACCGGTTTCGGCTGTTGGAGCCGGCATCAAGGAGGTGCGCGAGGCCATCGCCGAGGCGAGGGGAAACCGTCGTCGGGGGCGCAGGACGGTCCTTTTTATTGACGAGATCCATCGATTCAACAAGGGACAGCAGGACGCCCTTCTGCCAGCCGTGGAGGATGGGACCGTCAGCCTGATTGGCGCGACGACCGAGAACCCGTCGTTCGAGGTGAACGCTGCGTTGCTATCTCGGTGCCGGGTGCTGGTTCTGGAGCCTCTCTCGGACGCCGACCTCGCCACGATCCTCCGCCGGGCGGTCACCGACGTCGACCGCGGTCTGGCCGCGCTCCGGCCGGTGATCTCGGACGAGGATCTCGGCCGCCTGGCCCGCGCCTCGGCCGGCGACGCCCGGGTGGCGCTCTCGACGCTCGAAGCCGCCGTCTGCGCCGCCGGGCCCGACCCGTCCGGGAATCGCCTCATCACCTGGGAACTTCTCACCGAGTCGCTTGGCCGGGCCCGATTCGCGTACGACCGGCAGGGCGAGGACCACTACAACCTCATCTCGGCCCTGATCAAGTCGATCCGGAATTCCGACGCCAACGCGGCGGTCTACTGGCTGGCGCGGATGATCGAGGGGGGAGTCGACCCGATTTTCCTCGCGCGTCGGCTTTGCATTCTGGCGTCGGAGGACGTCGGCCTGGCGGACCCTCAGGCGATGGTCCAGGCAGCCGCAGCGGCGCAGGTGACGCACCTGATCGGCCTTCCCGAAGCCCTTTACCCACTGACGCAGGCGACGATCTACCTGGCCCGGGCTCCGAAGTCGAATCTGGTGAAGACGGCGTACGTCGCGGCCTCGGCCGACGCCGCCGACTCGGCCCGCGAGCCGGTCCCGCTCCACCTCCGAAACGCCGTGACGCCCCTGATGCGAGGCGTCGGCTACGGCCAGGGCTATCGATACGTCCACGACGACCCCTCGGCCCGTGACGAGATGAACTGTTTGCCCGATCGCTTCGCTGGGCGCGATTATTTGCATCCTTCCTGATCGGCATCCGGAGACCGCATTTCGGAGACCGCGGGTAGGTCGGTCGCAGGTCCGAAAGGAAGGAAGACGGGTCCATCATCTCGATCGCCCCACGGACGAAGGTACCGAGCCGAGGAGGCGGCCCTCCCTGCGAGACCATTGACATGCGTGACCGGCCCGCCTGATAGCCGGCCCGACGTACCGGCCGCCGCGGCATCGCCTGAATGATGAAACCCTCTCATTGATCCCGATTCGGTTGGGTCGACACCCCGGAGTGACCGGTCCGCGGCCATTCACCACAGAGACACCGAGACACAGAGATCCGATCAAGGACCACGAGCGATTCCTGGCGATGCCCCGTGAACGCCGCACGACCAGGATTCAGGCGACGCGAAATGGGGGCGTTCTGGCGGACATGAACAGGGTGGCCCTGGGAAATGCACTCCTCTCGATCCGAAAAGGGGCAGAGACAAATGATTTCCGTTGATTTTTCCAGTGATCGCGGGAAAATCGACGGAAAGCTTTTACAAATCATCTATACAAAATCAACTGATATTATTCACGCTTATTTTTATAACGAAATCTGGTGATCCAGGTTCATCCGCTGTCCCATGGCGGTGTCGAAGCGGTTCCCGACCCTTTTGTTCCGACCCGACGAGCCGTGGTCAGAAGATCGGGTCTTGTCGCGTGGTTTGACCTGAGGAGGATCAGATGCCCAAGAGCGTGTCGAAGACCGGCAAGAAGGATCGCCCGAAGACCGCTGTAAAGGGCAAGCGGTATCTCTGCGCCATCTGCCGTAAGCGGAGCCCGAAGCCCGTCAAAACACCCGCCCCCTGGTACTGCCCGAAGTGTCTCGCAGCACGGGGAGAGCCGATACCATGACGATCCTCCTCCTCCACGGCTGGACCTCGGCGCCGGGCGGCGTCAAACCGGCGTACCTCGCCGCGCACGGTCAAACGGTCCTCAACCCGAAGCTCCCGGACGAGGACTTCCCCGCGGGGATAAATGGGGTCAGTTCATTTAGAGGGGAGGCACCGTGCCCCACCTTTGACCGCAACGTCAAATTGAATTGACACCATTTAATGATACAATTCTGCGACAGTGCCTTCTCCGACGACGTCGACAAGACGAACCTGACCGCCATCCTCCAGCAGAACGGGCTGGAAAACGTCCGGAGCCTGTAGAAATGGGGAAGCGCAAGGCACCACCGGCCATGCCGTCGCCGGGCCCGATTCCTTCGACGGATCGGCTTCTCGGCGAGCTACGCGAGCTCATCGAATCGGCCCGCACTCGCGTGGCCACGGCCGCGAACGTCGAGTTGACGATGCTCTACTGGCGAATCGGCCGCCGGATCCACGCCGACGTCCTCTCCGGCGAGCGGGCCCCCTATGGCGAGGAGATTGTTGCGACAGTGTCGCAACAATTGGCCGCTGACTACGGCCGGGGGTTTACCTACACGGCCTTGACTCGCATGGTCGGCTTCTTCGAGGCGTTCCCCGAGGAACGGATTGTTGCGACATTGTCGCAACAATTGAGTTGGAGTCACTTTGTGGAGTTGATCCCCC
>DAIDJI010000179.1 GCA_027451455.1 Planctomycetales bacterium
GGTTCTCCATCCCACCAAAAGGGAAACTCGGCGGAAGGACGAGGATGTCGTAGCGGCCCCATCGATACGGACCATACCGGTTCTGGATCGAGTCGACCATCCCCTCGACGTCGGCAAACTCGTACGCCGCCTTCTCGACCACCGAGGGCTCGGCCCAGACGCCCGTCCTCGGGCCAATCTTGCGAAACGCCAGGTCGCCGGCCGCCATCGCGACCAGGTACGATGGGATCGGCTGCTCCATCTTGAACCGGTAGATCCCTTCACGCGCCTCCTCGACCGATGAATGGTCGTCAGCCGCCATCAACGCCACCAGCCCCTTCGGCACCCGAATCACCGCCGTATACGATATCCGGACACCCGGCGAATCCTGCAACGGTATCCACGATCGCGCGTGGATCGCCTCCGACTGCGTGAACAGAAACGGATGCCCCTTCCCCGCCGTCAGCGAGGGGTCCAGCCACTGCAAGGCGCCGGCTGAGGGGGCCGTCCGGTAGTCGACCCGAACCTCCCGCGTCGCCGGACCAATCGGGATTTTCAGTCGGGAGCCGAGGACCGGATCGGCCGGGTCCATCTCAAATATCGCGTCGGCAAAAGCGCCCTCAGTTCCGTCTCGAATGCCGGCCCGGACGATCGTCAGCCCCCGGGTGTCGAGCATCAGAGGAACGTCCGTCCCTGCTCCCGGTTGTCGCTCGATCCGAAGGACCGCCGCGCCTTCCAGTTCCTTCCGTTCGAAATGGACGGTGAGATCGAGGTCCACATGGACGACCTTGACCACCTCGGGATTTCCGAGCGAGTGGACATCGCGCCCCGAGTTCGCCTCCTTCATGGGGGCACCCGAGGCGCTCTCCAGGCCAATCCAGAGAATCGCCAGAATCCCCAGAACCATCGTCGTCGCCCATTCCATTGCCATTTCCTCCTGGTTCTGTCCTCGTCCCGGCTGCAAGAAAATCGATTGTGCCGTCCCCGGTCGCCGACAGCCAGCGGATCGCCCCTTTTTCTCGCCACGAACGAAATCGTTCGTGGCTGATGCTTCATGAATCCCAGGATTTACGTTTCTTCTGAACGAATTTCCTAGGAGATCTTTCCCGCCGGTTTTGCCGGTCTCCGCCGTTTCGGAAGCATCCATGCAGGGGACGTTCTCCGCATTTTTTTGGAAAAGGCGCCAGCGAGATCGGGGACAGGAACCGTAGATGTTGAACAAGTGCTTTGCCTGGATGCTCGAAGACGTCCCGCACGTCCCCGGAGGAAAAGACCTTCGGGGAATCCTTCCCCAGCGACCGAACGACGACGCGAAAACGATTTCGATGCCCCGCCTCACGACCTTCCCCGGTCGGGACAGGCCGGTCCTGCTCCCTGCGGACGACCGGATTGCCGGTGACCCGGGAGTTGCGATCGGAGTCGATCGCGGCGGGTGCAAGCGGATCGGATTGCACCGGATGGCCCGGAGTTCATGAGCGCAATCAGGACGTGGGTCCGGCGACGGGGGCCGGTCTTCGCGGTTGAGGTCAAGATTTGCCC
Organism: Planctomycetales bacterium; assembly: GCA_027451455.1. GTDB lineage: Bacteria > Planctomycetota > Planctomycetia > Isosphaerales > Isosphaeraceae > JAKAUH01. Next base: position 1,519 of record DAIDJI010000179.1, read on the forward strand.
CGAGCGAAGGAATCCCGAGGAGAAGCCCATGCCGTTCGCCAGTTTGCAGAGGCCGGTCAGTCGCCGCGGTTTCCTGACGGTCGGAACGATCGGGCTTGGGGGCCTGACCCTGGCCGACCTGCTCCGGATCGAGGCGCGGGCCGACCTGAAGAATTATGCTCCGATCGAGGCGAAGGCCGATTCGGTGATTCATATTTTCCTGCCGGGCGGAATCGCCCACCAGGAGACCTTCGACCCCAAGCCGTATGCGCCGGTTGAGTACCGCGGCGAGATGGGATCGGTCGCAACGAAGATCGAGGGCGAGCGGTTCAGCGACACTCTTCCGCGGACGGCCCAGGTCGCCGACAAGCTCACGGTGATTCGCTCGATGTCGCACGGCGAGGCCGCCCACGAGCGTGGAACGCATAATATGTTCACCGGATACCGGCCCAGTCCGGCCTTGCAGTATCCGAGCATGGGAAGTGTTGTCTCTCATGAGTACGGGCCCCGGAACAACCTGCCGCCGTATGTCTGCATTCCGAACCAGCCGAACGTCTACGCGGGAACCGGGTATCTGAGTTCGTCATTCTCGCCGTTCAGCCTGGGCCGCGATCCGGCCTCGGCTGGGTTCAAGGTACAGGACCTGAATCTTCCTGGCGGGATCACCGAGCCCCGGTTTGCCTCGCGTCGGAATGTTCTCGACGCGGTAAACACGTACTTCGCCCGGAAGGAGAAGAGCGACAACATTGACGCTATGGACACGTTTTATCAGCGTGCGTATAGCCTGATTAGCTCGCCGAAGGCCCGCGAGGCGTTCGACATCAACGCCGAGCCGGCAAAGCTTCGCGACGAGTACGGCCGGAATGCCGCTGGACAGCGGCTTCTGATGGCCCGACGGCTGGTCGCCGCGGGCGTTCGGTTCGTCACGGTGGATTACGGCGGGTGGGACTTTCACTCGCAGATCGCGCCCAACATGCGTAACCAGATGCCGGCGCTTGACCAGGGTTTTGCCGCCCTGATCGCCGATCTGGACCGGAGTGGACTGCTGAAGCGCACGCTGGTGATGATTTCCAGCGAGTTTGGTCGGACGCCGAAGATCAACAAGGATGCCGGCCGAGACCACTGGCCGAAGGTTTTCAGCGTTGTTCTCGCGGGCGGCGGGATCAAGGGCGGCTATATCCACGGCGCCTCGAACGCGACGGCGACCGAGCCCGAGCGTGACGCGGTCGGTCCTGAGGATCTCGCCACCACCATCTACCATCAGCTTGGGATCGTTGCCGACAAAGAGTTGATGGCCCCCGGCAACCGCCCGATCGAGATCGTTGACGGCGGCAAGGTCGTCAAGGAACTGCTCGCCTGAGCCTGAGCCCCGAGGACTGAGACCCCACCATGATTCGCCCTGCCCTGCTCGGGATCGCCCTCACCCTCCTATTCTCGACCGCCGCGCCGGCCGCTTCACCCAGCCTGACCGCCGTCCGGCCGGTCGGCGGCCAGCGCGGGACCGAGATCGACGTCACGCTCTCGGGCGCCCGCCTCGGCGACGCGCAGGAGATTCTCTTTTATCAGCCTGGCATCACGGCGCTCTCGATCCAGAAGGTCAACAACGATGCGATCAAGGCCCGGCTGAAGATCGCTCCCGATTGTGCCCTCGGCCTGCACGACCTGCGCGTTCGGACGGCCTCGGGGATCAGCGAGCTGCGGACCTTCTCCGTCGGAGCGCTGAAGGAGGTGACCGAGGTCGAGCCCAACAACGACTTCGCGAAACCCCAGGCGATTGCCATCAACGTCGTCGTCAACGGTGTCGCCGAGAACGAGGATGTCGATTACTTTGTCGTTGAGGCGAAGAAGGGCGACCGGATCTCGGCCGAGGTGGAGGGACACCGGCTCGGGATCTTCGAGTTCGATCCGTATGTGGCGATCCTGAACGCGAAGCGGTTCGAGCTTGGCGTCAGCGATGACGCGGCGCTGGTTCTGCGCGACGGGTTCACCTCGATCATCGCGCCGGAAGATGGCAAGTACATCATCCAGGTGCGCGAGAGTTCTTACTCCGGAAATGGGGCGTGTCTGTATCGGCTCCATGTCGGCAACTTCCCCCGAGCCACGGCCGTGATGCCCGCCGGTGGCAAGCCCGGCGAGTCGCTCTCCGTCCGATGGATCGGCGACCCGGCCGGCGAGACCGTGGAGAAGGTCACACTCCCGGCAACGGCCCCGCCAGATTACGGCCTGGTCCGTCGCGATGATCGCGGGATCTCGCCGTATCCGAACGCGTTTCGGGTCACTCCGCTTGGCAACGTGGTCGAGACCGAGCCGAACGACGACCACGCCCACGCGACGCCATTTTCGGCTCCGATGGCCGTCAACGGTGTGATTGGGAAGCCCGACGACATCGATCACTTCGTCTTCAAGGCTGAGAAGGGTCAGGTCTTCGACGTTCAGTGCTACGCCCGCCGGATTCGATCGCCGCTCGACCCGGTGATGTGGCTCGGCAAGAAAGGCGGCGGCGCGATGCTCGGCGCGGACGATTCGGTCGGCCCCGACTCGTCGTTCCGGTTCCAGGCGCCCGAGACCGCCGAGTACGTCATCTGGTTGATCGACCAGCTTCACAAGGGCGGCCCTGATTATGCCTACCGGATCGAGGTGACGCCGGTAAAGCCGGCGCTCGCGATGTCGACGGCGGCCGAGCAGATCCCGCTTGGGACCGGTGTGATGTCGGTCGCCGTGCCGAAGGGGAATCGACAGGCGATCCTGATCTATGGGTCGCGAGCCGACTTCGGCGGCGAGCTGAACGTCGGCGTTGGTGACGTTCCAGCGGGCGTGACCGTTGAGGCGCCCCTGATGGCGGCGAGCCAGCCGGTCGTCCCGGTCCTCTTCTCGGCAAAAGCCGACGCGGCCCTCGGCGGTTCGCTGGCGACGGTCACCGGCAAGCCGGCCGATCCGAAGCTGGAAGTTCCCTCGACCTTCGGCCAGACATCGGTCCTGGTTCTCGGCCAGAATCAGGTCAATGTCTGGTCGCGGACCGTGAATCGGCTTGCGGTCGCCGTCACCGAGGAATGTCCGTACTCGATCGAGATCGTCGAGCCGAAAGTTCCACTGGTCCGGGGAGGCTCGATGGGGTTGAAGGTCCGCGCGATCCGGAAGGCGGGCTTCAAGGCGCCGATCTCGGTCTATCTGCCCTGGAATCCGCCCGGGCTCGGTTCGTCGGGCGGCATCTCCATTCCCGAGGGGAAGGACGAGGCCGTTATTCCGATGAACGCCGACGGCGGCGCGGAATTGCGGACCTGGCAGATTGTTGTCAACGGCGCCTCGGGCGTCGCGTCGGGACCGATCATGGTCTCGTCGCAGCTTGCCAAACTGACGATCTCGCAGCCGTTTGTGGGCTTCGCGTTTCAGTCGGCAAGCGTCGAGCAGGGGAAGGAGACCGACCTGGCGATCAAGGTGACGAAGATCCTTGATTTCCCTGGCGAGGCCACGGTTAACCTTGTCGGTCTACCGAACAAGGTGACGAGCGAGCCCAGGAAAATCACCAAGGATACGACCGACCTGGTCTTCCACATCAAGACCGACAGGACATCGCCCGCAGGCAATCACACCAGCCTCTTCTGTCAGCTTGTGGTGACGCAGAACGGCGAGCCCATCTTGCATAACCTCGGCAGTAGCACGCTTCGGATCGACGTCCCGCTGCCGCCGAAGCCCAACGCCCCCGCTCCCACCCCCGCCCCGGTGAAGGTGGCACAGGCCCCCAAGCCAGCCGCCGCCCCGGCCAGGCCGCTTTCGAGACTGGAGAAGCTCCGGCTCGAGGCGAAGCAGGCCCGGGCCAAGTGAGATCCCTGATGATCCGTCGGGCCGATCCCGGAATCCGACTCGCGAGGAACCGATGAGCCGAAACGAACGATTCGCCTCGATGGCCCGATTCCGGGGCCTCTTGATGATTCCCCTGTCCCTCGTCGGGCTCGGCGCCGATCGCGCTCGGGAATTGCCCGGTGATGTCTTTGCCCCGGCCGTTCGGAAGCCGCCGGCGGCGATGACCGGGCTGGCGGTCTACCCGCCGGAGGTCAAGCTGTCGACCTCTCGCGACCGCCAGTCGATCGTCGTCCAGGCCACCTATGCCGACGGGATCACCCGCGACGTGACGAAGGAGTCCGCGATCGAGGTCGTGAACCCGAAGCTCGTCCGCCGCGAAGGCCCGACGTTCCATCCCCTGGCCGACGGCTCGTCGACGATCACGGTGGCGTTCGCCGGTCAAAAGGTTGCGGTCCCGCTGACCGTCGCGCAGGCGGCTGTTTCGCCGCCACTCAGCTTCCGGCTCGACGTGATGCCCGTCTTCATGCGGGCCGGGTGCAACACCGGCAGTTGCCACGGAGCCGCACGCGGCAAGGACGGATTCCGGATCTCCCTCTTCGGCTTCGATCCCGAGGGTGACCACTTCCGCCTGACCCGCGAGATGATCGGGCGTCGGGTCAACCTCTCCGTCCCTTCGGATAGCACGCTTCTGGAGAAGTCGATCGGTGCCGTCCCCCACACGGGCGGGAAGCGGTTCGATCGTGAGAGCGAGCTCTATCGAACGATCCACGGCTGGATCGAGGCCGGCGCCCCGAACGACGACGTCTCGAAGCTGCCAAAGGTCGTCGGCGTTGACCTCTATCCCCGGGCGGCGGTCCTCGACGGGAAGGGCGCGACCCAGCAATTGACCGTCCGGGCGCGATACTCGGATGGGACCGATCGCGACGTCACCGGCCTCGCCGTCTTCCTCACAAATAATGACGTCTCAGCCCCCGTGACACCCGAGGGCCTTGTGACCGCCGGCCAGCGCGGTGAGGCCTTTGTGATGGCCCGGTTCGAGACGCACACCGTCGGATCGCAGTTCATCGTCCTGCCGAAGGGTCTCGAATTCACCTACCCCGACGAACCCGAGGGGAACTACATCGACAGGCTCGTGGCCGCGAAGCTCCAGAAGCTTCGGATCGCGCCGTCGGGCCTCTGCGACGACGAGACCTTCCTCCGCCGGGCCTCGATCGACATCATTGGCCTGCCCCCGACGGTCGAGGAATACAACCGCTTCATGGCCTCCACGGACCCGAAGAAGCGGGCCCGCTGGATCGACGAGCTGCTGGAGCGAAAGGAATTCTCCGAAATCTGGGTCTCGAAATGGGCCGAGCTGCTCCAGATCCGGACCGACCCGACCCGGAACGTCAGCCAGAAAGCGATGTTCCTGTATTACAACTGGCTGGTCGACAAGCTCTCCAAGAACATGCCGATGGACGAGATGGTCCAGGAACTCCTCGGCGCCAGCGGTGGAACCTTCAAGAACGCGGCGACCAACTTCTACCAGATCACCAACGAGACCCTTCCGCTGACCGAGAATGTGGCGCAGGTCTTCATGGGGATTCGGGTCCAGTGCGCGCAGTGCCACAACCACCCGTTCGACCGCTGGACCCAGGACGACTATTACAGTTTCGCTGCCTTCTTCTCGCAGATCGGCCGGAAACAGGCTGAGGACTATCGCGAGACGATCATCTTCAACTCGGGCGGCGGCGAGGTGAACCATCCGGTCGGCGGTCGCGCCATGCCGCCAAAGTTCCTGGGTGCGGAGATCCCCAACGTCCAGGGCAAGGACCGTCGCGTGATCCTCGCGAAGTGGCTGGCCTCGCCGCGTAACCCCTGGTTCGCGACCTCGTTCGCCAACCGGGTCTGGGCGCATTTCACCGGAGTTGGGATCGTGGAGCCGGTGGACGACTTCCGCGTGAGTAACCCGGCGTCGAACCCTGAACTGCTCGAGGCCCTCGGCCAGCACTTCACCGCGACGAAGTATGACCTCAAGGCTCTCGTCCGGGACATCTGCAACTCGCGGACTTACCAGCGAACGACCCATCGAAATGAGAGCAATGCCTCTGACGATCGGAACTTCGCCCATGCCCTCGTCCGCCGGCTCAAGGCCGAGAGCCTGCTCGACACGATCAGCGCCGTCACCGAGACCAAGGACAAGTTCGACGGCCTCCCCGTGGGCGCCCGCGCCGTGCAGATTGCGGATGGAACGCGCACGACTTACTTCCTCCGGACGTTCGGCCGCGCGACTCGCGAGACCCCCTGCTCTTGCGAGGTGAAGATGGAGCCAACCCTCTCGCAGGCCCTCCACCTTCTCAACGGCGACACAGTTAACCCGAAGATCCGTCAGGGCGGCCTCATCCCCAGGCTCCTCTCCGAGAAGAAGACGCCCGAAGATCGGATCACCGATCTGTATGTCCGATGCTTTACGCGACGACCCACTCCGGAAGAACTCGCGAACATCACGGCGAGCCTCGCTCAGTACAAGGACCGCAACCAGGCGATGGAGGATCTCTTCTGGGCTCTCCTCAATAGTCGCGAGTTCCTGTTCAATCACTGATGGCGCAAACGCGCCTTTTTCTCGGGAATCTTGATTCTTTCATCTTGAATCCTTCCTGACATCTTCGAGATCCCGCCGGCGCGCTGGCCGGTGGGACGCGAGACCCACGACCATGCGACCGACACTCGCCGCCCTGTCGACTTGCTTCGTCCTCGCCGCCCTGGGACCGATTCCCGGCGCCGGGGCCGCTGGCCCTTCGAAGGCGAAGGTAACGTTCCAGGATCACGTTGCGCCTGTCCTCCGCACCCGGTGCGGGTCGTGCCACAACGCCGACAAGCAGAAGGGGGGCCTGAACCTCGACAGCTTCGGCGCGGCGATGCAGGGAGGTGGATCCGGCAAGGTGATCGAGCCAGGCGATCCCGATAGCAGCACGATCCTGCTGGTCGTGATGCATCAGGAAGAGCCGAAGATGCCGCCGAACGCGCCGAAGATCGCCGATGCCGAGATCGACGTCATCCGCAAGTGGATTGAAGGGGGGGCTCTGGAGAATTCGGGGAGTGTCTCGACAGCGAGTGCGAAGCCAAAATTTGAGTTCAAGCTGGACCCCTCAGCGATGGGAAAGCCGGCCGGTCCACCGGCGATGCCGGAGAATCTCTCGACCGAGCCGTTCACTCCGGGCGCGAAACCGGGCGCGGTCCTGGCGATGGCGGCCAGTCCCTGGGCTCCACTGGTTGCGATTGCCGGGCACAAGGAAGTCCTGCTGTACCGGACGACGGACAACCACCTGGTCGGCGTCCTGCCGTTCCCCGAAGGACTGATTTACACGCTGAAGTTCAGCCGGAACGGCGACCTGCTGCTGGCCGGCGGCGGCCGTGGCGGTCAGTCCGGCCTGGCGGTCGCCTGGGACGTCAAGAAGGGGACGCGTGTCTTCGAGGTCGGCAAGGAGTACGACATCGTTCTGGCCGCCGACATCAGCCCCGATCACTCAATCGTGGCGCTCGGCGGTCCGAGCAAGGTCGTCCGTGCTTATAACACGGCTGACGGTTCACT
>DAIDJI010000180.1 GCA_027451455.1 Planctomycetales bacterium
TTGGTGGTGAGACGAGGGTTCGCACGGCGGTCCGGGGGGCTGACGCCCCCCGGCTACGTCCTGACGCCCACTTCGTGGGCTCCCGGGACTGACCCTGATACACGAGCCCTCAATGTTGGGCGCGGGTCTCGCGACCCCGCCCCAGGCCCAGACCGAAGGTCTCCCGAGTTCTCGCCGGCCTGCGCTCGCGCGGGAGACCTGCGGTCCGGCCTCCCGGCGTCCGGTAGGGTTGGCGTTGCCCACCAGTTCGAAGCCTCGACCGGTGGGCGATGTCCACCCGGCGTCTTCTGCCCGCGCCCGGCTTGTCGTTCGAGGCCCCGACCGGTGGGCGATGCCCACCCTACGTCACCCAACCGACCTGTGGGAATAGACCGTCAATTCGCCCGCAACGTCTCCGCCTTCCACAGATAGATGTCGAACACGCCCAGCTCGTTCTCGACCACGATCTGCTCGTCGGGTTTGATGTCGGCCATCCGGTGTGCGATCGAGATCACCCTGGTGCCTGGCGGCAGCTTCTTTAATTGCGGTAGCAACCGGGCATTTAGTCGGGGCAGCAGATAAAGCACGACGACGGTCGGCCCGTCGCTCATGTCGAGCTTGAAAATATCACGTTGCTCGATCGACACCAGCTTCTCGACGCCGTTCTTCCGCACGTTGGCCATCGAATCCTTGACGCGTTCAGGATCGATGTCGAACCCCTTCGCCTTGCAGCCGAACACCTTCGCCGCGGTCACCGGAATCCGTCCGTCGCCGCAGCCGAGGTCCCACACGACGTCCTTCTTCGTCACCCCGGCCAGCCGCAGCGCGGCCTCCACCACGTCCTGCGGCGCGGGCTCATACTCAACGTCGGGAATCGGCCGCTGGCCCGGCTCGCGCAGGTCGATCGATTCGAAATCGCCCGGCCGGACGTCGACCTCCTGCGTCACCGTCCGCGGCCCATTGGGCCCGGGGATGATCGCCTTGATTGTGTAAATATATTTACCCGGCGCCAGCGGCGGCGAGATGAACCGGCGCATTGTCCCGGTGGACTTCGTATCCTGCCCCTCGATCAGCAGCCGGGCATCCTCGGGCAGATAGACCTCCAGCGTGACGGTCCTCCGAAAGTCCTGCGCGAACGCACCGGCCGGGATCAGACACGCGAACAGGAGCAGCGCCAGAACCTTGCTGTGCCACATTGCTGGAACATCTCCCGGTCTGTCTTGCGGCCGCACGAAATCCGGCCTCGGCGAGAGTCTTCAAACGGACTCCGGTTGAACCAGCGACAGGACGAGCCCGACAGGTCTCCTGGTCTTCTCCACGTCTCTGTTGTCTCGGTGCCTCCGCGTGAATCGTCCTGGTCTTCGCCTTCTCTGCGTCTCTGCGCGAAACTCTTCGTCTTCTCAGCCTCTTCGTCTTCTCCGCGTCTCTGCTCTCTCTGCGTTTCTGCGCGAAACTCTTCGTCTTCTCAGCCTCTTCGTCTTCTCTGCGTCTCTGCTCTCTCTGCGACTCTGCGTGAAACTCTTCGTCTTCTCTGCGACTCTGCGTGAAATCCGACCCTTCCGGTCTTCTCCGTGTCTCTGCATGCGATCCGGTCACGGGACCAAAAATGGCCGAACGCGCTCCGCCAGCAGCATGTACCCCTCGCGAGCGAAGTGCAGCCGGTCCTTGACGAATAGCTCGGGTCGGGCGCGCCCGTCCGAGTCCAGGCTGATGGTGTCGGCGTCGACATACCCGACCCGCGGCATGTCGAGCGCCATCTGGCGGACCAGCCGGTTCAGCTCGCGGTTCTTGTCCGCCTCGCCCCACCGCGCGGGTGCCGGGCAGAGGCCGATGAAGAGGATCTCCGTCTTCGGCAGCCGGGCGTGGACGACGCGGACGAACTCGGCGAAATCGGCGGCGACCGCCCTCGGCAGCCGGCCGGCGTGCAGGTCGTTCCCCCCGGCCCGAAGGAAGATCTGCCGCGGCTCGTGCGGGAAGATCAGGCGGTCGGCGAAATGGGTCGAGTCGACGATCTCGGACCCGCCAAACCCGCGGTTGATCACCTTGAAGCCCGGGAAGTCATCGGCGAGCGTCTTCCAGAGCCGGACGGTCGACGAGCCGATGAACAGGACCCCGCCCTTCGGCGGAGGATTGCTCCGGTCGCTCGCCTCATACGCGGCGATCTCCTTTTCCCAGCGCGAGTAGTCGCGCGTTGCGGCATACCCCTTTGTCTCCGCCTTCGCATCCTGCCCCTGCACGTCCCCGCGCGGAAACGCCACGACCAGGCCGATCGCCAGGGCCGCCGCGACCATCGTTCTCTTCATGCCAGCCGGCCTCAAGGTTGGATTGGACTGAGGTCGCCGATTTACCCGTCCGATGCGGCGACGCCGGGCCGAAGCCCAGCTTGGTCCCATCCTACCGGTCCCTCCGCGACTCGCAAGGGGCCGGGCGATGTCTCCCGGAGCCCGAAACTGTTCCTCCTAACCCCTAACCCCTCCCTCACGTCCCGGTCTTCTGCGGCGTGCTGTAGTTGATGCTCCTGTCCTGGGAATTGACGACGACCTGGATGGCCCCTCCCGGATACTGGGCCGGGTTCGGGTTGCGGCGGAAGATGCCTCCATAAAAGGGCCCGGCCAGCCCAACGTAGTTCCGTGTGCTCGCAGGGAGCGTCACCGTGACCATATAGGCCGCCGTGTTCGGCGGCGGGAACCAGCTCTGGTCGATGGCCAGCGCCGCCACCGCCTGGCTGCCCGTCTGGAACTTCGTCGGTGTGAGGAAGACACCCTGAGGGCTATTGGTACTGCTGCCCACGTATCGATAAAAGACCGTCGGCGTGGCCGTGAGCTCCTGGGTGTACTGGAGCTCGGCGAACGTGTTCGCGTAATCGACGGCCAGGGGGTTGGGCACCTCCGGAGGTTGGATCACAAGCCTGCCGAAGGCGCCCTTCGGCCCGAACAGCCCGCGCCGGCCGACGAGGGCGGCGTCGAACTGACTGGCGGCACCCTGCAAGATTCCGAGGAAGTTGCCGCTCGACTGGGCCGCATTCACGCGCCGCACCAGCCGGGCCGTGGCATTCGTGACCACCCTGTGGATCCGGGGCTGCTGGGTCGTCGCGAGCTGCATGTCGAATTTGAAGGCCCGGGCCATCGAGGTGACGACCGCGGCGGCCGCGGCGTTCGCCCCCGGCCCCGGCGTCCGGAAGGGATTCCCGGCGGCGTAGTACACGCTGCCGGGATTTTCCATCGTGTGGATCATGGTGTTCAGGCCGGTCTGCGCCTGGAGCGATCGAATGAGATACTCCTCCGGCGGCGTCCCGCGCGGCCAGAGCTTCCGGCTCAGTGCCAGCTCCTGGACGGAGAGAAAAGCACTCTGCTGGAACTCGGCGGCGGCGCCGCTCCGGGAATTGAAGGCGTAGACGTTGAACGTACTGATGCTCGGGCCGAGGTAGGGGCTGAGGGTCGCGCCGGCGGCCAGGCCCACCACGGGCAGGCCGTCGTTCGATTCGACCTGGGCCGTCCGGATCTCGTAGCGCAGCGACTGCCCCTGGAGCTGGAGGAGCCGATTGAGCCCGGGTGCCGGGCCGGCGAAGTATCGCCTCGACGCGGCCTCGAATCCGGCGACTTCCTGGTCGACGACCCGGACCACCTCGCCGGTCGGCACGGCCGGATACGCGGCCAGATTCACCTGCGACTCGATCTGTGTCCGCAGCGACCCGACCATCCGGTTGAATCCGGCCGCGAGGATGCTCTGCCTATTCCTGGCCGCCTTGAGGAGGTCGGTCAGCGGCGGGGTGTAGAACGTCACCCCCGACGCGGTGAGCAGGGCTCGCCCTTCGAGCGGCTCGAGCCGCGCGATGAGTCGGAATCGAGGCTTCCGCCGCTCGCGAACGTTGCGGGCGGGCGTCGCCGGCTGTGAGCATGTCATGGGGCATCTCCAGGTGGAAGGACAGGATCGAGGGCCGCAATCTCGCCGTCGGGACCGGGGGATCGTCCCCGGTGGTCCATGCCGGCGCCCGTCGTCAGGGCCAGGCACGGTGCGGTTCGCCCCACCGAGACGTCGACCGGATCGTCCCCGATACAACAAAAGCCCCGGACCGCACTCTCGCGAGAATGCGACCCGGGGCCCACGCGACCCTCGCCGGCCGCCGCATACCCGAGCGGCAGGCGCAATCAGACTCGTTGATGTGCAGCATATCCGGAAACATCAGCACAAATCAAGCGGACAGCGATCCCGCCCCTGGCGTTCCGGCACCGCGTGAGATGCCGAGGGGCGTTCCGCACGGCGTGGCACCGCCCGCCGAGCCGCCCGGGAAGGCGGGAAAGCCGGACCTGCGCCGATGCCGTCGGAATAAATCCTCCCGACGACCGAAAACACCTCCGGGCGCGATCCGAAAGACCCGGGTGCAAAGGTCATCGGCCACGCGGCCAGGCCGCTTACCTGCCCCGCGGAGGCATGGGGATGGACGACCTTCTCGATGAGATTCCCGGCCGGGAGAAGCCCGCGAGGAAGCCCACCATCTGCCTGGACTGCAAGCACATGCAGCATCCCCGGGCGGCGGGCGACGCCTGCTGCGCGAATCCCCGCTTCGAGATCACGCCCGCGTACGACTACGTCACGGGCAAGATCACGAGCGGGACGAAGCCCCGGTGCCGGGACGTCAACGTCGACGGCCAGTGCCCGGGCTTCGAGGAACGCGCGAGGATCGCGGTATCCGACTTCCTGTGTGGCACCCTGGTGATTGGCGTCGCGTCGACCGTGATCGTGTGGATCGTTATGAAATACTGGGTTTGATCGAGAGCCCGGCCGACTCGAACGCATCAGGAAGTCGTTCAGGCTTTCCGGCCTGACGCCGGGTCCGAATCCGCCCGATCCGCCCGGCCCGTCCGAAGATAGGTCAGGCCGTTAGGGCGCATTTCCGTTGCGTTGCGCACGGGCGAGAGATGGAGGTGAGAGTCGGTCCCGGAAGCCCACGAAGTGGGCGTCAGGACGTAGCCGGGGGGCGTCAGCCCCCCGGACCGCCCGACGAACCTTGATCTCCCCACCATCGTGTCACCCTCGCGGCCGCGACCCCGCCACGCGGGGTCGCGGCCGGGAGGGTCCGTCGAGAGGATTGGGTGTGGGACGCGGCGGTCCGGGCCCGGGGGGCTGACGCCCCCCGACTACGTCCGATCGCCCCCTGACGGGGGCTCGGAGCCCTGCCGTCTCGGGCTCTTAGCCGGCCAGGCCCCTCCGTGAGCCACCCATCTGCAATGCGCTCCAGCCAGACACGGGTCCGCCTCCACCCCACCCGCCGGGACCGGGACCGAGTCAGCCTGATCCCGATCCGAACCGCCGGACCCCGTCGGGTGTTCCAGGCCGACACCGCTCGGCCCGATCGGCGTCCGACGGGAAAGCTCCGATCGAGGTTCCAGCCCGCATCATCGACGCGGCCCACCCCGACGGGGATCGGGCCATCAAGGACGACTTCCTCGTGCTCGTCCCGCGGGATGGGCAGCCGGTCGGTCGGCGTTGAAAACACTCCGAGCCAGCCTCACCGATCATTTTGCAGGAAATCCACCTGCCGGAGGTCGGAGTCGGTCTTCCCTTGCTCCTTCCCCAGGAGTTCGGCCTGCTTGAAGTCGGACTCGGCCTTGTCTCGCTCTCCTCGGGCCGCCCAGGCGCGTCCTCGGTCCTTGTACACGTCGGCATTCTTCGGGTCGAGTCGGATGGCCTCGGTGTAGTCGGCGATCGCCCGGTCATACTCGCGCTTCATGAAAAAGGTGCTGCCCCGGCAGATGTAGGCGTTAGCAGCCCTCGGATCGAGTCGGATGGCCTCGTTGAGGTCGGCGAGCGCCCTGTCGAGCTGCTGGTCCCTGGCGTAGACCGCCCCCCGATTGGAGTAGGCCAGGGGGTCCTTCGGGTCGAGTCGGATGGCTTCGGTGAAGTCGGCGATCGCCTTGCCGAACTGCTTCGTCTGGTCGTAGGCGTCGCCTCGCTGGAAATACGGACCGGTCGACTTCGGATCGAGTTTGATGGCCTCGGTGAGGTCGGCGAACATCCGGTCCATGTCCCCCTTCAACCCCCACAGGTCGGCCCGAAGGCTGTAGGGACCGGCCGACTTCGGGTCGAGCTTGATGGCCTCGTTGAGGTCGGCGAGCGCCCGGTCCGCGTCCCGCTTCATCATCCAGCCGCCGGCCCGCGTGAGGTAGGCATCCGGCGACTTCGGGTCGAGCTTGATGGCGTCGTTGAGGTCCGCGATCGCCCGGTCCGGCTCACCCTTGATGATCCAGACACCGGCCCGGCTTTCGAGGAACTCGGCGAGCGTGGGATCGAGCCGGATGGCTTCGCTGAAGTCGGCGATCGCCCGGTCGAATTCCTTCTTATCGCAGTAGACATAGCCCCTTTCTTCGTGGGCCAACGCGTTCTTCGGATTGAGCTTGATGGCCTCGGTGAGGTCGGCGATGGCCCGGTCATACTCACCCTTGCCGCCCCAGACGGCGCCTCGGATAAGGAAGAACTGGGAGTTCCTCGGGTCGAGTTTGAAGGCCGCGTCGAGGTCGGCGAACGTCCGGTCGAACTCGTTCTTCTCGCCGTAGGCCATTCCTCGGTTTGCGTAGGCAACGGCCGTGGGCTCGAGTCGGATCGACTCGGAGAACGCGGTAATCGCCCGGTCGAACTGGCCCTGCTGGGCAAGCTCGACGCCCCGGTTGTAGGCCTCCCTGGCCTTCTGCTCGAGGATCGGTCCGGGAAAGGCGGCCGGGGTCACCAGCACGATCGTCGCCAACCCGGCCGCGAGCCACCGACTGAGCACGGGCATGCATTCGCCTCCTTGCGAGGGGGGGGCCGTCGAGAGGAGTGAGCCGTCGGCGACACTACCACGCCCGCCTGATGTGTCAATGGCATTCGCCATGCCTCACCGCACCGCGCCGCCGGGTCCATCGTGGGGTTGAGAGGTCGGCGGCCGCCGGCGCCCGGGCCTCGCAACAAACCGCAACAATCTCGAAGCGAGCCGTCCGTCTGTCTGCCCGCCCACCCGGTCGCCGGAATCAGGCTGAGAGCCTGACCTACTGGTCCGTCCGACGATCGATGTCAGGTTGACGGAAGGGCCTGTCCAGGGCGAGCGGGCGGCGTCAGTCCCCTGTCTACTCATCCGGATAGGGAGCGTCAGCCCATGGGGTTTCATTTAACGGCCAATACTCACGAGAAACCCCTGGAGTCCTGGAGCCTGTCCCGGCAGGGCCTTGAGCCCCCGTCGGGGGGCGATCGGACGTAGCCGGGGGGCGTCAGCCCCCCGGACTCGGACCTCCGCGTCCCACACCGATTCCTCCCGACTTACCCTCCCGGCCGCGACCCCGCCACGCGGGGTCGCGGCCGGGAGGATGACACGAGGACGGAGAGAGGAGCGGTCGCCTGGCGGTCCGGGGGGCTGACGCCCCCCGGCTACGTCCTGACGCCCACTTCGTGGGCTACTACGACCAGACTCCTGGCACTCATGGCAGCGATGACCTGGGATTTGGCCCTCATGGGAACGCCTATGGGGCTGACGCCCCCCACTCGCCTGGATGACCCGACTTTTTCGCCTCGACGGACCACTACTTCGGTCAAATCGCCAGATTTCAGGAGATCCGCTGGATTTCTGGAAAGTTTTCCAAAAAACCGCATCACTACCCCGAAAGTTTCCTATAATATCCTTGTGAAGCTACAGGAGTTCTTCCGTTCTTGCGAGGCCGCGAGACACTTCAATAAGCCAGATCCCGAAGCGGGGACCACCCAGATGAGCACCGCGACCGCCGCCCCCGAACCCTCCGCCTCCGCCTCCGCCTCCAAAACCACCACCTCCGAGGCCCGGATCGAGGCCAACCGCCGCAATGCCCAGAAAAGCACCGGGCCCCGCACCCAGGCCGGTAAGGACCGATCCCGCTTCAACGCCCTTCAGCACGGCCTCCGCGCCAATCTCCCCGTCCTGCCGGGCGAGGATGCCAGCATCCTCAAGAACCGCCTCGACTCGTGGACCGTCACCCTCGAGCCCCGCGATGAGGTCGAACGCTACCTCGTCGAGCGCGCCGTCAATGTCTCGATCCAGCTCGACCGCGCCGACCGCGCCTGGGCCGCGCGGCTGGAGGTCGACCGGATCGCCGGCGGCTCAGGAGCAATCGACGCTCGGGCCGACGAGGTGGTCCGCCTGGGCCGGCGCCTCTTCTGGGACCCGCGCGGGCCGATCGCGCTGTACCCCTTCTTCGGCCCCGGAATCGGCGACCCGCCCCGCTGCTCGTGGATGCCCGAGATCGATTATGCCCTCGACCCGCCGCGTCTGGTCGGCCAGCTCGAATCGTCGGCGCTGGGCTGCGCCTGGCTGCTCGACCGCTGGCGCGAGCTGCGCGAGCTGCTGGAGGACGGCCTGGCCTGGCAGGCGCCCGACCGGTTCAAGGCGATCCGGCTGCTGGGTCGGCAGCCGCTCAATGCGGCCGAGGACGACCGGGTGCTGGCGATCTACCTGGCCAGTCGAGCGATCGACCCGACGCCGGAATGGCCGGCGAAGCCCGGGTCCGAGACCGACTCGCCGTTCGCGGACGTCCTGATCGAGCTGCAACCGGGCGAGCGGGTGCGGTTCGTCGCCCGGGCCGAGGCGCGGATGGCCCGGTACCCCGCGGCGCTGGATGCGGAGACCGGCCGGGCGTGCCTGATCGAGCTGGTGGCCGAGCAGGAGGGCCGGCTGGAGGAGATCCTCGCGGCGCACATCGAGCGGGAGACGGCGGCCGAGGCGATGCGGGGGAATTTCGAGGAGAGCGAGCTGGGCGAGCGGCTGCGTCGGCATCAGGTCACGTGCAACCGGACGATCCTGCGGATTCTGGAGATCCTGCGTCGTCGTCACCGGGAGGCGGATCGGGCGGTCGTCCGGCCCGCCAGCGGCGAGCG
>DAIDJI010000181.1 GCA_027451455.1 Planctomycetales bacterium
GGGCAACATCGCCGACGCCAGCAATTTCGCCTCGTCGCAATTCCTCGCTAACACGCTCGATGACGTGGCACCGCTCTCGGGCCTGGGGGCAAACGGGATCAGCCTGTACGTTCAGGACGCGCTACCCGGCTCCGGTTACACTGTCACTCCGACCACGATCAGCCCCACCGCCAGTTCGTCGTCCTCGTCCGAGATTGACTGGCAGGAGGCGTTGCCGGCCAGTGGCGCGACGCCCGCGACCTTCCAGGTCGCCGGGAGCGTGACCAACATGGCGCCGGGCGAGGTCCGGCAGGTCAGCACCGGAACAACCGTAACGGCCTACTATGCCACGTCCTCCGGTCAGATCGTCATCGTTGCGGTCCCGACCGGCCCCGTTTCGGTCGCCGCCGAGCACATCATCGGTTTGACGCCGGACACACAGACGGCCGATCTTGGCAGCCAGGCGACTTACACCGTGCAACTCACCAATCCCTACTCCAGCCCCGTCACCTACGATCTCTCGACCGAGGGACTCGGTGGATTCACAACCAGCCTGGCCTCGTCGATCACCGTTCCCGCCGGTCAGACCGTGACCACACCGCTCGTCGTCTCGATTCCGTACTCAGCCGCGGCCGAGACGAACGGGTTCGCTGTTCTCGCCACGACCACAACAGGCGTTTCGGATTCGGTTCAGGGAATACTCAACGTCGCTCCACAGGTCGCACTCCAGCGGTACGGCGTCTCGCTCGGGCTCACTCCCGCGCGGTCGATCGCGGGTCCTGGGACATCGGCGCGTTACGTGCTGGCCGTCACCAACGTCGGCACAGCCTTTGATACCTATACGTTGACGACCTCGGGCCTGCCCTCGGGCGTTGCGGTGACGCTCGGCCAGGGCACAGTCAACGTCCCGCCGGGCGTGAGTAACTTCCGCGACGTCCCGCTGGTGCTAAACGTTGCCCCAGGAACCGCGCCAGGAAGTTACCCATTCACGGCGACCGCGACATCGACCAACGATCCCACCGTTTCCAGCACGGCGATCGGGACGCTGATCGTGACGTCGAACGGAGTCCAAATCACCCTCAGCCCCAGTTCGGGATCGCCCGGTACCGAATTCCAGGCGACCGTAACCAACACTGGGACCGTCGCTGACACCTACAACCTGGCCCTGGGTGGCCCGGGTGCGCTGGTTTCCAGCCTGGGGACTCAGCAGGTGACGCTGGCGCCTGGGGCCTCGCAGGTCGTGCCGATCCAGACCGGGACGGTCAACTTCGCGGTGGCGGGAAGCCTCAGCCTGGTGGCAACCGCGACCTCGGCCAGCCAACCGGCCCTTCAGGGCGCAGCCTCGGCGGACCTCGCCATTCCGGCGACAAGTGGCATGACCGCCACGTTCAGCCCGGCCTCGCAGAGAGTTGCCAGCCCGGGTGTTGTCACCTTCTTCCTCACGGTCCAGAACACAGGAAGCACGCAGGACTCCTTCAGCGCCACCATCACCGGGACCGCTGGGCCGATCACGGCGAATCTGATCGGCATCGACGGATCGCCGACCCAGTCGATACCGACCTTCATCCTGCCGGCCCTCTCCAGCGGCGTCATCGAGGTTCAGGCGCATCTGCCCTCTGTGGGCGACCAGGGGACGGTCACGGTCCTGGTCCAGTCGCTCCATCATCCCGAGTCGGCCTCGCCGGTCGCCACGGCAATCGTGGAATCCGCATCAAATCCGCCTGGAGGGACGCCCGGAACGGTGCCGGGGAACGGCTCGGACGGTGGACCGGGAAGCCAGGTGGTGATGGCAAGTCCGGGCGGCCCGACAATCACCGACGTGAAGCGGTACGGTTATCATCTCATGCCCACATCTGTGGTGCTGACGTTCAGTGAATCGCTAGATTCGAACACGGCCCAGGACGTGCACAATTATCGGGTCGTTGGCGTTGATGGCCGTCGGATCGGGGTTCGCCGAGCCGTCTACGATCCGACGAACCGCACCGTTACTCTTCACTTCGCGCAGCGACTCAGCGTCCACCATGCGTACCGGATCACGGTAATCGGCACCGGTGCGCAGGGAATTAGCAACATGCAGCACCTGCGCCTCGACAGCCAGCAGGCTGGACAGGGAGGTAGCGATGTGTCGATTCGCTTGACCTGGCGACAACTTGTCCTCGGCGATGTCTCGCGCCAGTTCCTCACTCGATATCACATTCTGTCCGCAGCCAGTCCGGCGAGGCATCAGTCGGCCGCTCGCGCCACCAGCCGCACGAGCCAGTGAGGTCAGGTTATGTCTGAAACGTCGAGCCGGAGAATTCGGGTGCAGACAAGATCTGGATCCGATAACTTCGTATGCGGATCTTGCTTCGCCCTGTTCCGGCTCATTGACGTAGCTGCCGAAGGTTTTTCTCCCATGAATCGCGACGCGCTTTTCCGGATCGTCCTGGCCATTCTGTTCCATGGCCTTGGTGGTCCCGCCATCGCCGCCGAGCGGCCAAACCTGATCTGGATCATGGCCGACGACCTCGGCTACGGCGAGCTCGGCTGTTACGGCCAGAAGGCCATCCACACCCCGAATCTCGATCGGATGGCGAGCGAGGGGATACGCTTCACGCGGTTCTACGCCGGGGCCACGGTCTGTGCCCCGTCTCGCAGCGTGCTGATGACCGGCCTACATCACGGCCATACGCGCGTCCGCGGTAACGCCGGACCAGGTAACCCGATCGCGCAGGCCCTCCGCCCCGAGGACGTGACCGTCGCCCGCGTCCTGCACGACGCCGGCTATCGGACGGCGCTCGTCGGCAAATGGGGGCTGGGCGACGTTGGGCTGGCCGAGTCGGGCCTACCGCGCAAGCATGGTTTCGACGTGTTTTTCGGCTACCTCAACCAGAGTCACGCCCATAATCACTTCCCGGACTTCCTCTGGCGTGACGAGCAACGAGTGACGCTCCCCAACACCATCGTCCCGATGGGCAAGCATGGCGCCGGCTATGCTACGAAGTCGGTCGCCTACGCCGACGACCTATTCGCCGAGGAGTCCCTGAAGTTCGTTGCTGAGAATCGTGACCGGACGTTCTTCCTTTTCTGGAGCATGGTCGTCCCACACGCGAACAACGAGCGGACCCGGGCGCTGAATGACGGGGCCGAGGTTCCGGACTACGGCCCCTACGCCGACCGCGACTGGCCCGCCTCGGACAAGGGACAGGCCGCGATGATTACGCGGCTCGATGGGTACGTCGGCCGGATGCTCGATCAACTCAAGGCGCAGGGGTTGGATTCCCGGACGCTCGTAATCTTCACCAGCGATAACGGCCCGCACAACGAGAGCCATCATGACCTCACCCGGTTTCACCCCTCGGGGCCGGTCCGCGGCATCAAGCGCAGCCTGACGGACGGAGGCATCCGCGTGCCGATGATTGCCCGGTGGCCGGGAAAGATCGCGGAGGGTAGCACGAGCGGTCACGTCGCGTATTTCGGCGATTGGATGGCGACCGCCGCGGAGCTGGCCGGGGCGAAAATGCCCAGGCATTGCGACTCGATCAGTTTCGTCCCGACGCTGCTGGGCCGGCCAGCCGAACAGGCGAGCCACGAGTTTCTCTACTGGGAGTTTCATGAGGGCGGCTTCCGACAGGCCGCGCTGTATCGAGGCCGCTGGAAGGGTATCCGCCAGGGACGTCCCGGCACCTCGCTGGTTCTGTACGACCTGGCCAGTGACGTCGGTGAGAAGACGGACGTGGCCTCCCAGCACCCCGAGATCACGGCCCGGATCGACGCCTACCTGAAGACCGCCCGAAGCGATTCGCCCGACTGGCCGGTCAGGCCCGGCAAATAATCGCATGCGATGACCTGAGCGGCTGGGGTCGCCATCCACCAGTTGACGTCCCGCGACACGACCGCAGATGCCCTGGTCCGCTTGCAATCACCTCGAATTACCTTGATTTTCCTCTCGGATTGGCCGATCCTGACTGATAGGGAGGTGGGATTGAATGCGCCGTTTCGTGGCCTGGCTCTGTCTGATCGTCGCCCTCGCGGGCCCGCTCGCGAGCCAGGCCAGGATCGCCTACGGCCTCCTGCTTTCTCGGTCCGAGCTTGGCCTGAACGTCCTTGAATCGGGCCAGGAGGTCGAGGACGAGGAATACGACGGCCGGGATATGGTCGCGATCTTCGCCCACGTCGAGGTCGGGCCGACGGATCTATTCAACCTGGCCCTTCCGTTCGACCTGCTCTCCATCATCCCCGCACCGATCACTTCTCCCAGCAAGTTCCGGGAAGCCGGATGGCGCCAGGGCCGTTGGAAATGGCCGCCGCCGACCGCCAGGCAGCGCTGCGCGCTGCTCCAGACCCTTCTGATTTGACGCAGGATCGCCGACGCGAGCGGACCGTGCCCCTCCAATGGCCTGCGCCGAGGGGCTACGGCACCGTCCCGCACCGCCGTGGCCCGTTCCTCGATGCGCCGAGGCGACCGCCGGGGGCCTTCTCGTTGGCCCTCAAATCGCTCGATGGCGCCCCCCCGCTCGGGCCGCCCGCACACCGCTGATCCTCGTCGATTCTTTGCGTCCCCCGACGTCCCCCTCGAGCGGGCGCCGGGGTTTGTTGGAGCGGTCCTACCATGTCGAGGCCACTGCCGGTTTTCTCGATGGGTTTTGTTCTTCTGATCGGCGCGGCGGTCGCCGGTTTCACCACGGGCTGGAGTCGTCCGAACTGGGCGCCCTCATGGGCCCGCGACCGGCTCGATCGGTGGTCGGGCGAATCGACCGTGCCCGATCGGCAGGCCGATCCTCCGGGCGAACGGGCCGGCCCGACCTCGGTCGCGATCGATCCCGATCCGCCCGCAGCCCGGGATCGGGCGACCTTGCCCACGGTCCGGCTCGCCTCCGAAGAAGTCGCCCGGATGGTCGGCATCGAGACCGCGCCGGCGGGCGCGGTCCGGCACGCCCACTCGCTCTCGGCGAATGCCGAGGCCGCCTATGATTCCCGGAGATATGCGACGGTGAGTCCCAGGGTCGCAGGCTTCCTCCGCGAGGTCCGGGCGGATCTCGGGCGTCGTGTTCACCGCGGCGATGATCTGGCGGTGGTAGACTCGGCCGAAATCAGCGCCGCCCGGACGCAATTCCTCTCGGCCCGCGCCGCGCTCAAACTCGCCGAGGCGACCTACGTGCGCACGGCCTCTCTGGCAAAGACGGGGCAAGTCGCCGCGCGGACCGAACTGGAGTCGCGGACCGCCCTCGAGCAGGCGAAGGCCGCCGTGATGGACGCCGAGCTGCGGCTCCGCAACCTCGGGATGGGCGACGCCGAGATCGACCGGATCAGGACCTCGGACGACCGGGCAAGCCTGCTCGAGGTCGTTGCCCCGATCGACGGGACGATCGTCTCGCTCCGCGCTGTCCAGGGCGAGGCCGTTCAGGCGGCCGCCCCGCTCTTCACGATCGCCGACACCCGGACCATGTGGCTCTGGATCGACGTCTACGAATCGGAGATCGGCCAGGTCCGCAAGGGGCAGTCGGTGGACTTTCTCGTCCCGGGTTCCGAGACGCCGGTAGCTTCGGGGATAGTGACCTGGATGGGGACCGAGGTCAACCCGACCACGCGGACGACCCGCGTCCGGGCCGAGCTGGCAAACCCGGAGGGAAAGGTCCGGGCCAACCAGTTCGGCAAGGCGAGGCTCCGCATCGGCGAGGTGCATCCGGCGGTCGTGGTTCCCTCGGGCGCGGTCCAGCGTTGGGAAAAGGATCAATACGTCTTCCTGCCCCGGCCCGGCCTCGCCTTCGAGCCGAGGAGGGTCCAGACCCGGCCGATCGATGGGGATGACCGCGTCGAGATCGTTGAGGGGCTTCAACCCGGCGAGCTGATTGTCGTTGCCGGTGCCTACCGGCTCAAATCCGAGA
This sequence comes from Planctomycetales bacterium, assembly GCA_027451455.1. Taxonomy (GTDB): domain Bacteria; phylum Planctomycetota; class Planctomycetia; order Isosphaerales; family Isosphaeraceae; genus JAKAUH01. The sequence continues at coordinate 5,847 of DAIDJI010000181.1, forward strand.
TCGACCGCGACGCCATCGCCGAGGAGTGAACCGGCCATGCTCAACGCCCTGATCGGGTTCAGCCTGAAGAACCGGTTCGTTGTGCTGCTCCTGACGGCCATCCTCATCGGCCTCGGGCTCAACGCAGCCTTCCGTCTTCCGCTGGACGCCTACCCCGACATCACGCCGGTGCAGGTGCAGATCAACACCGTGGCGCCGGAGCTCTCGGCCGAGGCCGTCGAGCGGCTCATCACCTTCCCGGTCGAGTACGGCCTTGGCGGGATGAAGGGCCTCGAAGAACTCCGCTCGAATTCCAAGTTCGGGATGTCGCAGGTGATCGCCACGTTCGAGGACGGCACCGACATCTACTTCGCCCGCCAGCAGATCAACGAGCGGCTGGGCGAGGTCCGGCTTCCGGTCGGCGTCGAGCGGCCGGTGATGGGGCCGGTCGCCACGGCGCTCGGCGAGGTCTACCACTTCCTCCTGACGAGCCAGTCCCGCGACCTCACCGAGTTGCGGACGCTCCAGGACTGGGTCGTCCGGCCCCGGCTGCGTCGGGTCGCGGGCGTCGCAGAAGTGAACGCCTGGGGTGGGCTGGCGAAGCAGTTCGAGGTCCGCGCCGATCCCGACCGGCTCGCCGAGCACGGGCTGACCCTCGACGACCTGAGCACCGCGCTCCAGGAGAACAACCAGGATGCCGGCGGCGGCTACATCGCGAGGTCCAGCGAGCTGAGCCTGATCCAGGGACTCGGCCGCGCCCGGACCGTCGAGGAGATCGCCCGGATCGTCATCCGGGCGCAGTACGGCGTCCCAATCCGTGTGCAGGATGTGGCGAGCGTCGCCATCGGCCACAGGATCCGCCGGGGCGCCGTCACGGCCGACGGCCGGGGCGAGGTCGTCCTCGGGATTGCGTATATGCGGATTGGTGAGAATACCCGGGACGTCACCCACGGCCTCGACCGGGCCATGGAAGACATTCACAAGGCCCTCCCGTCCGACGTCAAGGTCGACGTTGTCTATCGCCGGACCGAGCTGGTCGACCAAGTTCTGCGCACCGTCGAGCGCAACCTCTTCGAGGGGGCGCTACTGGTGATCGCGGTGCTCTTCGCGTTCCTGGGCAACCTGCGGGCAGGGCTGATCGTTGCCTCGGCGATCCCCCTCTCGCTGCTCTTCGCTGTGACGATGATGCAGAAGATCGGGATCGCCGGGAGCTTGATGAGCCTCGGTGCGATCGACTTCGGGCTCATCGTGGATAGCTCGGTCGTGATGGTCGAGAACTGCGTCCGGCACCTGGCGCACGACCGATCGGGCCGGACTCGGCTGGCGATCCTACGCGAGGCGGCCACCGAGGTCCGCAAGCCGACCCTCTTCGGCGAGCTGATCATCATGATCGTGTATCTGCCGATCCTTACTCTGGAGGGGGTCGAGGGGAAGCTATTCCGGCCGATGGCCTTGACGGTCGTCTTCGCGCTGGCGGCGTCGCTGGTCCTCTCGCTGACCCTGATGCCGGTGCTGGCCTCGATCGGCCTGCCGAGGCGCGTGGCGGACCGACCGACAATTGTCGACCGCGTTGCGCACGCCTTCTTCCAGCCCCTGCTCGGGCTCGGGCTGCGATTCCCGCGGACGACGCTCGTCGTGATCGGCGCGATCACGATTGGCACGACGATCCTCGGACTGGACCTCGGCTCGGAGTTCGTCCCCCGGCTCGGCGAGGGGGCGATCGTGATCACCAATGTCCGGCCAGCGAGCGTCAGCCCGGCCGAAGCGGTCGATTACACCACCCGGTTCGAGCGAATGCTGAAGGAGAAATTCCCCGACGAAGTGAACCGGATCTGGAGTCCGGTCGGCGCCCCCGAGATCGCGATAGATCAGATGGGATTCCAGGTCACCGACGTCTACGTCTCGCTGAAGCCGCGCGAGGGCTGGACCCGCGCGGCAACGCAGGCCGAGCTGGTCGAGGCGATGTCGCACGAGACCGACCGATGGCCGGGGCTGGTGACGATCTACAGTCAGCCGATCGAGTTCCGGGCCAACGAGATGATCGCCGGCATTCACACCGACCTCGGCATCAAGCTCTTCGGTGATGACCTCGATGTCCTGCAATCGAAGGCGGCCGAGATCGAGCGGGTGGTGAAGCGAATCCCCGGCGCCGCCGACGTCAGCACCGAGCCGGTTACGGGCCTGCCGGTAATGAAAATCGAGGTCGATCGCGACGCGGTCTCGCGTCACGGGGTCTCGGTTCGGCAGGTGCTCGACGCCGTCCGGGCCGTCAGCGGAATCCCGGTCGGCGAGATCATCGAGCCCGACCACCGGTTCCCGCTCGTAATCCGGCTCGCCGAGTCGTACCGCGACGATCCCGAGTCGCTCCGGAAGATTCTGATCCCGACTGCGACGGGCGGGCGGCTCCCGCTGACCGAACTGGCCCACATCCGCCGGTCCACCGGGCCGGCGACCGTCCACCGCGAATGGAGCCTGCGCCGGACCATTGTCGAGGCGAATGTTCGCGGGCGGGACCTCGGCTCGTTCGTCGAGGAGGCGCAGCGTCGGGTCTCACGTGAGGTCAAGCTACCGATCGGATACCACGTCGAGTGGGGAGGGCAGTACGAGAACATGGTCCGCGCCGAGCGGCGGCTGCTCCTGGTCGTCCCGATGGCGCTCGCGCTGGTTCTGAGCCTGCTTTACCTGACGTTTCATTCGCTCCGCGACGCCCTCATGATCTTCAGTGGCGTGCTATTCGCGAGGATCGGCGGCGTGCTCGGGCTCTGGTACATGGGCTTGCCATTCACGATCTCGGCGGGCGTCGGCTTCATCGCGCTGGCGGGCGCCTCGATGCTGGAAGGGCTGGTGCTGGTCAGCGGGATCCGCGACCGGATAGCCCGGGGCGTACCGAGGCGTGAGGCGATCGAGCAGGCGCGCCTGTCACGCCTGCGGCCGGTGCTGATGACCGGAACTGTAGCGGCGCTGGGGTTCGTGCCGATGATGCTGTCGACGGGCATCGGCTCCGAG